>CAIQOK010000128.1 GCA_903873415.1 uncultured Verrucomicrobiota bacterium
AAAGGCGATTTTCATCGCCTGAAAAGCGCTGCCGCGAATGAAAGCCCAAAAACCGGACAGTGAAATCAAGCGTTTTTTGGTTTTATTTCGGTTTTATACTCGCCGAAAACGCCCGCCTCTCTTTTTCAGACAGGCTCTTAAGATAGGCGATTTAGGATTTACCTCCACGAGCAGGAGACTCGAAAACACCCTTTTTGCATTACCCGGCAGAGGCCAAGAAGTCATTTCCAAAAAGAAGAGGCCCGTTGAAATTTGCCGGTTGCTGCCTGAACATGGAAATGACGATTAATGGATTTCACATCTTTCACGGGTTCAAGAATACCGGCTTGTCTATCACCGCGGTTGTATCAACTAATAAACGGGGGAGGACGCTCGCAGAGCGCCGCTAGAGAGGGCGGGATGCCGGAAAGGGAAAGCAAGTAAGCTTGTCAGCTGAGCGCAGCCAGGCCAGCACTTCTGTCGAATGGCCGCATGAAAAGAAGAACCCCCGCCCACCAGTTCCGGGCTGGCAACTTGGGGCGAGGGGATTTAGATAGAAGAGCAGCGGCGAGGACAAGCCCCGGTTCCGGTCGTCAGGGGGTCAGATAGACAGATCCGCTGAGATGTTCATTGAGGAAGAATCCACCGCCGCTATTTTGCTTCTGCATGAGGACACCCCGGAACCAGAGGGGCTTACCGGTGGCGGGATCGACCACGCGTCCTTGAACGACGCCGGAAGGACGGTTCAGGTTGACTGACATGGCGTTAGGACTCTGGTTGGAGAAAAGGTTATTGGCGCTCAGATTAAAACGGTTGGTAAAGGAGGCGGCCAAAGCGCCGTCGGCAAAAGCAACCTGGCCGCCGGCCAAATTGAGAACCGGAACACCGATCGCGGGGGGGAGATATTTTGAACCGACGACTTCGGAAGTCAGGACAAATCCGGGACCATAATCAAGGGACGAGGGTTGCTGGGGCTTGGACCAGGTGACGGCACCGGAGATATCACTGCCGGGGAGGTTGGTCAAACTGAGCCAACCCAGCATCAATCCGAGCGTCTGGTGGGTGCTTCCGGCGGGATAAAGCGGAAGATAAAGCGGCCACGCGCCGGTTTTGGAGAGGGCCGCGGTTTGGGTGACAGGGGTGCCATCCGCAAGCATGCCGTAGAAGGTCACCTTGCCTGCGGGGCTGATTTTCACCGTGGCATAACCGTGCCCGGCGGGCCGGTCCGTCGCACCGGGCGCTCCGGCAATCAGAACGGTATAGGAGCCCGACTGGGGCGCGCCGTTCGTTGCGGTGTAGGATGCGGCCCCATCAGCCAGCAGGGATGAGGTCCAGTTGCCATCGGTAACATGCCCGGTTATTTGGCTGGCGCCGGATAGATCGAGCTGCATTTCCACCAACAACGGAGGAACAGATTTGTTGACCCACGACCGCGAGATTTGGTTGGTGGCCCGGCCGCGGGAATCAAACTGGCCGGAGAATGCGAATTTGTTGCCCGCCACTTGGAGCGTTCCGGAATAACCCCCGTCCCGGGTGGTGGTGGCAACAAACGAGCCGGCGCTAAAATAAGTCACTCCGGCGTCCTCATAGAAAAGCCCGCTGTAGGTAGCCTGAGCAGCAATGAAGGGGCTCGGGACGAAGTTGGCGTGAAGCACCATTGCGTTTTGCATCACAAACGTCACCGCTGCCGAGTCGCTGTTGGTGGTGCCGGACCAGCCGCCGAACACCCAACCCGCAGCGGGCGAAGCTGTCATGGTATAAGTGTAGCCGATCCTGAGCGATTGCCCGTTGTAATTCGGGGACACAGTGCCGGTCCCACTAGAGGTCACTTCAATGAGAGATACGAGTTTGACGCTCAGCACGGCCACCTGGCTGGTCATGCTGCCGGCAGCGTTGGCAACCACCACGGAATAGCCCGCCGCGTCATTGGTGAGGAGCCCGCTGATGGCCATGGAATTGGACTGCGCGCCGGAGATGCGAAGATCCGACGCAAGGGGGATTCCATTTTTCAACCACTGATAAGTTGCTGGAGCGGAACTGGCGGCGAGCACATTGAATCCGGCTGTGGTGCCTAACGGGTTGGTTTGACCCAGGGGCTGCGTCAGAATGGCCGGAGGCAGAATCAACGTCAGCACCGCCACCAGGCTGGTCACGCTGCCGGCAGCGTTGGTGACGACAACATCATAGTTGCCGGCCTGATTTAGAGTGGTGGCGGGCAGGGACAGAGTGGATGCGTTTTGACCCGGAAGCTTGTTACCGGCAAAGCGCCATTGGTAGCCCAGCGGGGAACTCCCTGTCGCGGACACTTGAAAGGCGGCCGTGGCGCCGGCCACAACGCTCTGACCAACCGGGTCACTCAAGATGGCGGGCGGCACCAGCACGGTAAGAACAGCCGGGGAACTGGCAATGCCGCCGGCGGAATTACTGACAACCACCGAGTAAGTTCCGGCATTGGTGACAGCGACCGGATTGATCACCAGATTTGACGCCGTCTGGCCTGTAATCGCTCCGCCGTTCAACAACCATTGGTAAGTAAATGGGGCGGTGCCTCGCGCGGTCACTGAAAAATTTGCGCTCCGGCCGTTGGTCGTGGTTAAACTCACAGGCCCGGAAAGAATCGAAGGTGGAATGATAACCGAAAGGACGGCCACGCTGCTCGTAACTGCCCCGCTGACATTTGTCACCACAACCACATAGCTCCCGGCATTATTGGTGGTGACCGGATTAACAACAAGGTTGGTGGAGTTTTTACCCGTAAGATTAACACCATTCAACCGCCACTGATATCCCATGGTCAAGGAACTGGAGGCGGTGACTGCGAAGGTAGCGCTTTGCCCCTGTGCGACGGACTGGCTGGCGGGCTGCGAAAGGATGGCAGGCAACTGGGCTGGCACAACAACCGTTAAAACAGCAGGGGCACTGGTCACACTTCCCACGCTGTTACTCACGACCACGATGTAGGATCCTGCGCTGTTGGTGGTGACGGGGTTAATGACAAGGCTGGAAGCCGTCTTGCCTGCGAGGTTTGTCCCAGCCAAACACCACTGATAGGAAAGCCCCGCCCCGGTTGCCCCCACGCTCAGGGTAACCGAGCCACCCGTGGCAACCGATTGGCTGCTGGGCTGGTTTGTAATGGAAGGGGCTGCTAAGACCGTCAACACGGCCACCACGCTGGTCGCACTCCCGCCGCTGTTGTTCACGACCACATCGTATGCCCCGGCATTGGTGGACGAGGCAGGATTGATGGTGAGAATAGAGTTGGTTTGACCGTTGACAGCGCCGCCGTTGAGACGCCATTGATAGCTCAAGGGAGACACGCTGCCGGCAGTCACAAAAAAGGCCGCAGCCGACCCCGCGTTCACTGTCAAATTGGTTGGCTGACTGGAGATAACCGGAACCGCCGCCGGCAAAGTCAGAGTGAGAGTGGCGACGGCACTTGTCATACTTCCGCCCATATTACTCACCACCACATCGTAGTTACCCGCATTGCTCGCCACCAGGCTCGAACCGGTCTGACCTGGCAATGCGACCCCGGCAAATCGCCACTGATAGGTGATGGGGGAAGTCCCGCTGACCGCCACCGTAAAGGTCCCAACCTGACCGCTTATCACCGATTGATTAGCCGGTTGCGTCGTTATACCAACCGGCACAATCACCGTCAATCCCGCACTTGAACTGGTGACGCTTCCGCTGGCGTTGGTGACAACCACACTGTAATTGCCGGCATTGTTTGTTGAGACGGGATTGATGACGAGGTTTGAAGACGTCTGACCGCTCAACGCAGTTCCGTTGAAAAGCCACTGGTAAACCATCGGCGCGGTTCCGTTGGCAGTCACGACAAACGCCGCGGATTGGCCGTTGGTCACAGTGAGGCTGCCGGGTTGTCCCACAACCACCGGCGGCGCAGCCGTCGACGGAGTAACCGTGATCACCAACGTCCCTGTGGTCGTTTGATTTGCAGGGGCGTTGGCCGAGGACTTGGCCGTCAGGCCGACGTTATAAATTCCGATCGTGGTCGGGGTTCCGGACAGAGTGGAACTGGAAAGAGCCAATCCCGGGGGCAGGCCGGTGGCGGCCCAATAGCCTGCCGACATGGGTGCGGTGGTCAACCGCATGCTAAACGCCTTACCTTGGACAATATTGGTGGCCAGCGGACTGGTAATCACGGTGGATGCCCCGGACACCGCATCCACCGCGCCCAAGCTGGCTGCCGCACCGATGGCCCAGCGGAAAATGATGGCCATTAGACTGGAGGAAGACTCCAGTATGGCCACCGCCGGCCGCGCCACAGGAAGAATCTGCAGCGCGGCCGCCAGCAGGAGAGACGGAACTCTAAGAACCTGAAAGGCCTTGGTGGACATAAGATAAAAGCTAGTTTTTTTGGTTTTTCGAAGGATTCTCCAATGCTGCAACCGATTTGGCATTGGGCATAAGGACGATGTAAGTGGGCAGTCCCATCACACCAAACTCGTCCAGCACCGGTTTTAGCGATGCCTCGTTCAAGCGCTCGGCTTGAAATTTCACAGTGATGAAGTCCTTGGCCAGGCGATCCTGCACCTTTTTGTCGCCGAAGGTGGAGTGCTCCATGGCTTCACAGTTCTTGCACCAACTGGCCCAGAAATCGACGACCACCGGGACGCCGGTTTGGCGGGACTGCTTCAAAGCTGATTCCAAGGCGCGAACATCGCTCTCCGCGTTACGAGCCTGCACCTGACCGGCGCCGGCCCGGCTCAAATCTGTCAGACTATACCCAATCCATCCATACCAGGCCGCAAACCCGAAGATGAACACCCCAAAGGCGTATTTGACGCGGGTCATCCAAGCACCGGGCTTGGGGAGAAAAGAGAGCCCGGCCGCCGCGAAGGGCCAGGGGATGGCCATGCCTAATCCCAGAACAAAGGGCAGAAGCAAGCCGAATACATTGCCCTTTTGATAGAATGATGTGGCCAAGAGCAGGACTGAGATAACGACCGGCGCGACGCAGGCGCCGGCCAACAGCGCGGAAATCGCGCCCATGGTTCCAGCCGCGACAAAAGCCCCTCCGCCCGAAGACTGCCCGCCCCCGCTTTGACGCTGGAACCGTGACAAATCCACCGCGAGTTTATCAAACATCGCCAGTCCGAGAATGATAAAAACCGCCGCGATTCCGAAGTTGAACCAGGGACTGGAATTGAGCGTGCCAAACTTTGAACCGGTGAGCACCACGACAAGGCCCAAGACCCCGTAGGCCAGGGCCATGCCAGACCCATAGGTGCTCCCCAGAAGAAAACTCCGCCTGCGATTTTGATTCTTCGCCCCCGCCCCAAGGATAGCCAGGTTGATGGGGATCATCGGCAACACGCAGGGTGTCAGATTCAGGGCCAGCCCGCCCAAGAGAATCAAACCTACCGTCGCCGCGGTGCCGAATTTGGCGAGGTTCGAAAAGAGATCCTTCGGGGCTTGGGCCAGTCCTTTGGATTCATCGAGGAACCGCAGGAACTTCTCGCTCCCGAGGTATCCGGAAGCACGGGCCGCCACGTGGAAGTCAGCGGCGAGTTTGCCGCCTCGGGCTTGAGCCGCCGCCGGCGCGGCTTCATCCTCCAACCGTGCAACAGTGCCGGCCGCCCCAATGTTCCAATTGAGGGTCTCTGGGAAATAGCATTCCGACTCGTTGCAGCCCTGATAATTGACCGTCAGTTTCAGCCCGGTGGCGCGGGAAACGGCCAGAGCATAGGTGGCCACGAAATCCTGCTCATAGACCAGCCGTTCAGATTTGCTGAACTTGTCGGTCACCTGCCGGGCGGCGGGAAGCTGCGTGGCGATTCTTGCGCCGTCCAATTCCAACGAAATCCTGTCGGCATACAGATGGTGATGCTCCGGCACGTGAAACTTTACCGTCAAAATCGGACTCCCATTGGATGCCACCACGGCCGGTGTGACCACAAACGGGTTGACCTCCTCCACCGGTTCGGCATGAACGGGGGAGGTAGCCCAGAGCAATTGCGCAAGCAGCAGGGTCGTGCGAAGACCAAAATATTGGCGGGTTTTCATGAGACTTTGGCGAGACGGGATGGGTTCATTAGGACGGACAGTCAAGGGACGGGAACTGTTAAAAGGCCGCCCCCCCCCACCCGCTCTCTGTCCGCAACGCGGGGAGAAGTTATCTTGGCAGCCGGGTGAGGGGGGGGCATTCCACTAATTCGGTCGGTTTAATTGATGAAGCAGGCGATCGGGTCGGTCAGTTGCAACCGCACCCGCCGCCTCCGATTCCGCGGCCGCCTGTGGCGGCTTCACGCGAAAACCACATGTGTTCGGCCATCATATTGCCAAGCGGATTGGCATCCGCCCGCATTACCGGGTCCGCCAGCGCCCCGCGTTCCCAAGGGCTGACATGCTGACAACCGGCGCCAAGCAAAAGAACCAACGGCATTGAAGAGAGGAGAAAAATTCGGGATAGCGACATAATCGGATTATTTCAGGAGTGCTTCAATCTCTTCGGAATATTTCTTTTTGGTTTCCTCACCCTTGAATCCCCGGTGGAAAGAGTGGATTTTCCCGCTTTTATCCAGCAGGAATGAGCTGGGCATGGTGGGGATTTTCACCTCGCGGACGAGCTTGTTGCCCGCATCCCGAACGATGGAGAAACTGGCGGCGCGGCCCTTCAAAAAGGCATCCATGTCCGCCTTGTTCTTGTCCAGATTCACCGCCACAATCACCAATCCTTTGGCGGAATATTTCTGATAAACCTCCTCCATCACCGGGAAGGACTCCTTGCAGGGGCCGCACCAGGATGCGAAAAAGTCGACCAGCACCACCTTGCCCTGAAGCTCGGGCAGCTTGCCTTCCAGTCCGTATTTGGCCAGATCCGGGAAGGTGTCTCCTTCCTTGAGCGAGGCGCTGAAGGCAAGGGTGGTTCCAAGAAGGATGGCTGCCAGAGCAGTCGTGAGTTTTTTTGTGATCATAGGTTTTATTTTAATGGAATTTGGGTTGCAGGCTAAAATCCGACCGTAAGGCCAATGCTGCCAACGTGGGCCTTGGGGTATTGGGCGGCGGCGGTGAATCCGTCCGTGCCATACATTTCATAGCGCTTGTAGTCGGCACCGATCGAAACACTCTTCCAGACCTTGACGGTGGCCTCCACCCCGTAGGTGAAGGAGTTCAGAGCCGAGAGCCGGTAGTCGGCCGAGTAATAGGCCGGCATCTGAATGGGAGACGCCGGATCCGAAGGGTCGCCGGCAAAGTGCGTTCCGTAAAATGAAGCGGCCGATTGCTTGTGAAAGCGGAACATCGGGGAAAGGACCAGGCGCGAGCCGATTTTTTGATTCCACTGCAAGGATGTGGTGTGGGCCACGATGCCAAAGCTGTCGTGACTGAAGCGATAAGTCAGCTCGGCCGCCCCGCGCACCGCGTCGAAATAATGCGACAAGGAAGTGAAAACCACCTGCCGGAGTTTATGATCGGGCCGGTTTTCCGGCCAGACCGTGAAGGGATACGGCGCATAGTAGGGATAATTGTCGAAGAGAACGCGCTTGTAGGGATCGTTCAGAAAGCCACTCGCATACCCCACGGTCAGATTCAGGGTTGCGATCGTGTTGGGATCCAGCAACTGCGTCAAACCCAGCAGGACATCCGTGTCGTCTTTTCGAATGGGTGCCTCAACGGGATTCAGGGGCGAGGTGGGCGTGCTGTAATACTCACCCGGGTTTGGCAGGATATGGTCGAAGGAATGGCTCGCGCCTATGCTCACCGTGGTGTTCTTTTCATTGAAATCAATGGCATCGTTCAACGCCGCGCCGATAGACCGGTAGTCGTGCTCCTGACTGACGGAAAACTGGGGCGTCAAAGTGTGATTGGACAGCTTGATGGGCAGCTGCAGAAAGCCCCCCTGCCGCATGTCATGCATCTCGGCCATCGCAACAGAAGTCTGGCCGGGCAGAGGCGGCGCGCCCGTGGGGGTGGCCCCGGACACGGCGTCGTTCACAAAGTTGCCCTGCAGCGAAACTGAGCTGCTCAGCGCGGTATCCCAATACACACCGTGGGTCTCAATCTCGATTCGCCCGGCGTCCTCCTTGTAATAATCGTAGCGATAATCTACACGGTTTTCGCCTCTGGCCCGCAGGAAAGCGGTCAGGTAGACGAAACCGCCCGCGAGCAGGGTGGTCATTTTGCCTGCTTGAAATGACGCCGGTCGACTGGAACTTCTGGCCGGCCCGAGATTAGATATAATATTTGTCACAGCAATTTCCGCTTCGGGAAGCAGACCGGATGCCAAAGCCCCGCTCCCGGCCAAGCCCAAGTCGTTTCAAGCATTTATTTTCCACAGCGTTGCTTCAAAATCCGCAGCGAGGGAACGGACTGGGCTACTCCGCTCCTGAATCTGGAAGGCGCAACCCCGCTGGCGAGATCCCCCCCCTCACCGAGCTGCCTCAATTTCCGACCCCGGAAGCATGAATTGTGGACAGGGCGCTCGCCAACCGGCTGAATTGATAGACGCCCACCGCTCCTCCTCCAACACACCCAGCAAACCAAAAATTGGTTTCCTTGAGGAGAGCTGCGGGCTTGGCAACCGCGGATTTTGCTCCCCGGCTCGCGCTGTCACCGAGGAGCGCGAAGGGAAAGTTCTATAACCGCGCCGAACCGCCGGGGAATCGGTTCTCGGGGCTGCTGCTCAGAGCGACCTCCCTCATGGACCGGACCGGGCTGCGCCATGCGAACAGGAAAAAAATCCGCGAATCCTCCGCCCGGATGGAACCCCTTGAAGATTCATTAACCATTGCAGGAAAGGTTTCTAAAGATTAAACAATCCAAATGAATGGCAACGAACCCGCAGCCTGCGAGGCAAAACCCTGCTTCGCCTCGCCCCGTCCGAATGGCGCGGGGCAACTCGGGATCGACCTCCGGGTTCTCCGGAGCCAGCACCGCACCCCACGACCCGCTTGCAGAGGCAGGAAGTGTCACGCACCTCTAGGAGATCTGCCGGCCGCGAAGGCTATGGCCGGACAAATCCCGCTGGGGTTCTGACTTGAACCGTTCTGCGCGCGGCTTTAGAGTGGCGCCTAGTAACTCTTGATGAAAGCGATTCTGGCTCTGGAAGACGGCACTGTGTTTCACGGCGGAGGCTTTGGCGCGCGCGCCTCGGCCTGCGGCGAGGTTTGCTTCAACACCTCCATGACGGGTTATCAGGAAATCCTCACCGATCCTTCCTACAAGGGACAGATCGTCACGATGACCTATCCGCTCATCGGAAATTACGGCGTGAACAGCCAGGACATGGAATCCTGGAGACCGCATGCCGGGGGCTTAATCATCCGGGAATTGTCTCCGGTGGTCAGCAACTGGCGGGCGGACTTTTCACTGAGCGACTATCTGAAGCAACACGGAATCCCCGGCATTCAAGGTGTCGACACCCGTGCGCTGACCAAGAAACTGAGGGTGCGAGGTGCCCTGAACGGGTTCATCACCACGGAATCCGTTTCCGAAGCGGAGGCTGTCCAGCGGGCCAAGGACTTTGTTTTCACCGGGGTGGACTATGTGAAAGAGGTCACCCATGCCGCCGCCTTTCACTGGGACGAGAAAGATGAGCAGAGCGGCGCGTTTCAACTCGTTCGGGGCGGGGAGCAGACCGACGCCCGAAACCACCGCAAACCCCTGCCACCGGCGGACATACCCATCGTGGCCTTTGATTTCGGGATAAAATACAACATCCTCCGGCGCCTGCGTCAGCATGGGTTTGCGGTTCAGGTGCTGCCGGCCACGGCCACCGCCGCGGACGCCTTGGCCTGCAAGCCGGCGGGAATTTTCCTTTCCAACGGCCCCGGAGATCCGTCCGCGCTTTCCCACATTGTGCGTGAGGTCAAAACGCTCACCGACTCGGGCATCCCCCTGTTCGGGATCTGCCTTGGACACCAGATTCTGGCCCAGGCTTTGGGCGGGAAAACCTTCAAATTGAAATTCGGACACCGCGGGGGCAATCAGCCGGTCAAGGACCTGGAAAGCGGCCGGGTGGAGATCACCTCCCAAAACCATGGCTTTGCAGTCGATCCGTCCTCACTACCATCGGATGTGGCGGTAAACCGGATCAACCTCAACGACCAGACCGTCGAAGGTCTGAGGCACAAGTCCAAGCCGGTTTTCTGCGTGCAGTATCATCCCGAAGCCGCTCCCGGCCCGCATGATTCCACCCCGTTGTTCGCCGAATTCCGCGCGCTGATCGAGCGGCATTGAAGCCCGCCCATCCAACGTTTGCGTTTGACTTGGGTTGAACAGAAGACATAATCAGAACAGAATTACAACCGTGCTATGGCAATACTAGTTGTCCTCACCGCAGGATTAGCCAGCCGATCCCACGAACTGAACGTGGAGAAGACAACTATTGGCCGGCTGGATGACAACACCTTCCAAATCCCAGACCCCTCCGTTTCCAGTCATCACTGTGAAATCCTGCTCCGTGGCAGCGATGTGGTTGTAAAGGATCTGGATTCCACAAACGGCACATTCCTCAACGGAAACAAGATCACCGAAGGCGTCCTGAAGCCGGGTCAGACCCTGCGCTTGGGCCAGATTGAATTGCGTCTGCAAACCGAGGCCGGCACGGAAATCCCCGCCCCCAGCCCGGCCGCCAAAAAGTCAGGAGAGCAAACCACTCTGACCAAGCGCGGCGGCGGCGTCAGCTTGAACGAACTGGAAAAGGGCCCCATCACTGGAGGATTCGACACTTCCAGCAAGATCTTCGCCAAGAAAAGCAACAAGACCAACAAGCTCTTCCTCATCATCGGCATCGTCGTCTTCGTGGTGATCGGTCTGGTGATTGCCTACATTTTCACGCAGGTCAACGCACACTAGTTGGCCACCGGTTTTTGCAGGCAGCGGGCCGCCCGCACCGGTTTCCGTCCCTACTTCAACCACCGCGCCGCATCCGCCGCGGCATAGGTGATCAAAATATCCGCACCCGCCCGCCGCATGGCCAAGAGGCTCTCCAGCGTCACCGCCCGTTCATCAATCCACCCGTTGGCCGCCGCAGCTTTGATCATCGAATACTCTCCGCTGACGGAATAGGCCGCCGTGGGATAACCAAACTCGGCTTTGATGCGTTGAAGGATATCGAGATAAGGCAGCGCGGGTTTGACCATGACAATGTCCGCCCCCTCCTCAATATCCATCGCCACCTCCCGCAACGCCTCGGCGGCGTTGGCCGGATCCATTTGATAGCTGCGGCGGTCGCCAAAGAGCGGCGCGGATTCGGCCGCTTCGCGGAACGGCCCGTAAAAAGCCGAAGCGAATTTCGCCGCATAGGACATGAGCGGCGTCTCCAAAAAACCTTCCCGGTCAAGGGCGCCCCGGATCGCCCGCACACGGCCATCCATCATGTCGCTGGGCGCCACCACATCGGCTCCGGCGGCGGCGTGGCTCACCGCGGTGCGCGCCAGCAACTCCAGAGTCGGATCGTTCAAAACCCGCGCCCCCGACTTGCCCTGTTGGATCAGTCCGCAATGCCCGTGCTCCATGTATTCGCACAGGCAGACATCGGTGATAACCAGCAACTGGGGCAGCTCCTTTTTCAGCAAACGCACGGTCTGCTGGACAATTCCATTGGCCGCATAGGCGCCCGAAGCCTTTGCGTCCTTCCTGTCGGGAATCCCGAAAAGCAGCACCGCCGGCACCCCGGCTTCGTGTGCGGAGGCCGCTTCGCGCAACAGTTCATCGGGTGAAAGCTGGAAAACACCCGGCATCGCATTGACGGGCTTGCGCAGCTTGCGGCCCGCCCGGGCAAACAAAGGCAACACCAACTGCGCGGCGCTGAGTTGCGTTTCACTCACCAGCCGACGCAGGGCGGGCGACTGGCGCAGGCGCCGCGGACGATGGAACGGAAACGATCCCACAAAATTCAAGCTCATGGCGGGATTATAATTTGGAATTTGAAATTGGGAATTTGAATTTGCGCCGAGACTTGCCGCTTTGCAAAAACGCCACGCCGGCTAGACTAGGCCCATGGCCCGATTCAACCGCCGCCGCCTTCTCTGGGGCTTCTGCCTGTTCTGCCTTGGAGGCGTCGCGGGCCACTTCGCAACGCGCTGGGTTGGCACCCGTCTTGCCGCGCGCTTCTGGAGTTCGCCGGCCATCCTCCGCCAGGTCCAGGAATTGGCCGAGTTGGTCACCATTCAGTTCGTCATCGAAAAAGTGGAATCCCTCGAAATCCCCGCCCAAAACCTCGTCGGCCAGTTCCTCGGCAGTGAGAACCACGTCCTGCTGCTCGCCCACGGCAACGTCAAGGCCGGCATCGACCTGAAACAATTGAAAGCTTCCGACCTGCGCCGGGACGGGAAAACCCTGCGCTTGAGGCTTCCTTCACCGCGCATCACCGATGCCTATCTGGATGAAAACCTGACACGGGTGATTGACCGCAAGACCGGGCTGCTGGCGCCACCGGACAAGGATCTTGAGCAGAGCCTGCGCAAAGTGGCCGTTGAGGACATTCGGCGTGCCGCCAGAGAGGGGGGGATTCTCCGGGAGGCCGAGGTTCAAGCCCGGACCAGGCTGGGAGCGCTGCTGCTGCAAATCGGTTTCGAGAAGGTGCAATTCCAATTGGAAGACGATTTCATCGGCGCACCCGCCGCAACAGTAGACCGCTGATTTCCCGGGCCGCAGGCACCTTTATGGCGAAGGCGAATCCCAAATAGACCAACCCCGCCACCGCGGCGGGGACAAAGACGGCCCCGGCTTTTTGGAGAACCGTTTGATGCCCCACCTCGCGTTCCCAGCCCAGCAATACCACCCAAGCAACCGCCCCGGCCACCGCCGCGACGGATACCAGTTCAACCACTCTTTGGCGCATTAAAGGCATATCGAGCGTCTTGAGCTTTCTCCTCAGTGCGTGACTTAAAAGAAAAAGGTTCAACACCGAGGTCAGACTGTTGGCCATGCCCAATCCACCCTGCTTGAAACGCCAGACCAGAAAGACCGACAGCGGCACGTTCATCAATAGACAGAAGATGCTGATCCGCATGGGTGTCCGGGTGTCGTTGAGCGCATAAAAAGCGCGGGCCAGAATGTTCACCGTCGAGAAAGCCACCAGTCCGGGAGCCAGGCAGATCAGGGCGAAGGCGGCGCGCCCGGTGGCGCCCGGTGTGAATTCACCGCGCTCGAACAGCAGTCGAATGATGGGAGATGCCAGGACCACCAGCAGGCTGGAGGCAATGCAGTTGGCAAAGAGCATGGTTTCCAGCCCGTGGCGCAGGGTGCCGCGGAACTCATCATACTTTTTTTCAAAGGCCAGCCCGCTCAGCGCCGGAAGCAGAAAGGTGGCAAGCGAAATCCCAAACATGCCCTGCGGCAACTCCATCAGCCTGACAGCGTAATCAAACGAGGCGTTGATCTGCGGATCAAACAGGAAAGCAATATTCGTGGTCACCAGCACATTGAGCTGGAAAGCGGCAATACCGATGGCTCCGGGGATCATTTTACGCACCACTCGACGCACCATTTCATCGCGCCACGGCGAAACCCAGCGCCACTTGAAACCGTCCCGGTAAAGGGCCGGCAATTGAAAGGCGGCCTGAGCCACGCCGGCCACCAACACCCCGATGGCCAGAGCGAAAATCTGCTGCTCCTTGCCCGATCCCATATGCGGCGACAAAAAAATCACCGATGCAATCATGACCAGATTGAGCATGGTCGAACCCATGGCCGGTATGAAAAAATGACCGCGAGCGTTGAGCATGCCCATCATCACCGCCGCCACGCACACCAGCAGCATGTAGGGAAACATCACCCGCAGCAGGCGCAACATCAGATCGGTTTGGGCGTCGAATTGGTGTGCCGCCAGCACAAGGGACAAGACCAGCATGGCCAGCCCAATGATGGTTGCCGCGACCACGATAAGACCGGAAAGCACGGCGTTGGCGGCACGCCACATCTCCGCTTCCCCGGCGGTCTTCTGCTTTTCCGTGAACGCCGGAATGAACGCCGCAGTCAGAGCTCCCTCGCCGAGCAGGCGCCGAAAGAGGTTCGGAATAGAAAAAGCCAGGGTGAATGCGCCCGCCACCCACTTGTCCCCCATGAAGTTTGCATAGACCATCACGCGCACCATGCCCAGGACCCGGCTGGTAAGCGTGGCCAGCGCCATCGCGCTGGACGATTTCAACATCTTCGACACCCGCGCAGGCTACGGCCCGCCCCTCACGCTTCAAAGTCCAAAGTGGGGGATTTCCCGGCCCCCTCCGCCCACAAGCCTGCCTCAGGCCAGATCCCCTGATTTTATTGATTTGCCCTTTTTCAAACTGCCGGATGTGCGCCGAACAAAATCCGCGCAATCCGCCATGTGACAGGCTTTTCATCGATGAATTCCGTCCTTCCCCCGCTCGGACCGCCAGCCGGCACCCGCTGCCGCCCTTTTCTCCTTTTGCCATGCGCTCAGCGTTGGCACACTTCCGCCTGTGGGCATCACGCCGCAGCAATTCAAACAAATCGAGCAGCGCCTGACCCGGGGAACGCGTTCAGCCTCACGGCCACCGCCGCCCGCCGCGGAGATCCGGCCCAACACCCAAGTGCAGCAGGTCATCCTCGGGGTGGATCCTTCGCTGCGCGGCACCGGCTACGGCATCATCCGCCTGGCCCGGCCGCATCCCCAAACAATCCTCCACGGCACCATTTCGTGTCCGAAACTCTGGCCGCGGTCGCAGTGCCTTGCTAAAATCTCCCAAACCCTCCGGGAATTGCTCCAACAACATCAGCCTACCGTGTGCGCAGTGGAGGGGATTTTCTTCGCGCAAAACCTGCAGACCGCCATTCTCATGGGCGAGGCACGCGGCGCCGCTCTATCCGTCATCGCAGAAGCGGGACTGGACATCTACGAGATCGCCACACGCAAGGTCAAGCAGGCCATCGTCGGCTACGGCGCGGCCCAGAAAATAGCCGTCGCCAAAATGGTCCAGCGCATGTTGCATCTGGCCGACTTGCCCGATCCCGACGCCGCGGACGCCCTCGCCCTGGCCCTCACCCACGCACAGGAAAACGGACGCTACAGCCTGGTCGCACCCAAACGGATTTAACCCCACCCCATGATTACTTTCCTTCAGGGTAAACTGGTCGAGTCGATTCCCACTCATGTGGTCGTCGATGTCCACGGCGTCGGCTATGAAGCACTAATCCCGGTTTCTTCCTACAACAAACTGCCGTCCCCGGGCCATGAGGTGAAACTGCTCACCCAGTTGATCATCCGCGAGGATGCCCACATCCTCTATGGATTCATGAGCGTGGAAGAGCGCGATCTGTTCCGGCTGCTCATCAACACCGTCGGGGGCATCGGGCCGAAAACCGCTTTGAATATCCTGAGCGGCGTCAATCCGGCCGCATTTCGAGGAGCGGTGGCCTCAGGCGATGTCAAAGCCTTATCCCAAATCTCGGGGGTGGGCAAGAAAACCGCCGAGCGCATCGTAGTCGAGTTGCGCGACAAAATCGGCGTGGCGGGCGCATGGGAATCATCCAGCGCCGCCCGCGGCCTATCCAAAGAGGATCAGAGATTAAACGACGCCGTGCTCGCCCTGCTGGCGCTGGGATTCAAACCGGCCGAGGCTCAGGACACGGTTCGCGCCGCCCAAGCCGTGCTGGGAACGCAAGCCACCATCGAGGAATTGGTCCGGGCCTGTTTGAAAAAAGGGAATTGATGTCCGCAACCAATCCCCAATCCCCCCCCCCGCACCCGGCCCCACGAAAGCAAAGGTCTGGACCGGTGGTGCCCCATGCACCGGTCTGGCATCAACGCCTGGCCGGAGGACTCGTCTTTGCCCTCCTGCGCGCGATCACCCTGACAATCCGCTTCCGATGGGATGACCGCTCTGAAATCATCAATCGTCCCCCGACCGGCCCGGTCATCTTCTGCACCTGGCACAACCGTCTCGGCCTGTGCATGGAGGCCTATAGGATATTCCACAAAATCCGACCCAGCCCGGGAATGGCTGCGATGGTCAGCGCAAGCAAGGATGGAGGTTTTCTGGCGGCCATTCTGCAGTGGTTCCGGGTCCAACCTGTTCGGGGATCGAGCAGCCGGCGGGGGCCGCAGGCATTGCTGGAGCTGACCACTTGGGCCTCACGCGGCTACGATCT
Source organism: uncultured Verrucomicrobiota bacterium (assembly GCA_903873415.1). Classification (GTDB taxonomy): domain Bacteria; phylum Verrucomicrobiota; class Verrucomicrobiia; order Limisphaerales; family CAIQOK01; genus CAIQOK01. Next base: position 16,060 of record CAIQOK010000128.1, read on the forward strand.
GGCCATCACCCCGGACGGCCCGCGCGGCCCCTGCGAAGTTGTGCAAGATGGGGTGATGTCCCTGGCTCAATTGACCGGGCTGCCCATCGTCCCCTTCTCCTACCATGCGCAATGGAAAATCCAGCTCAAAAGCTGGGACCGGTTTCAAATACCCCTGCCCTTCACCCGCTGTGAAATGAGATCCGGGGAGCCGCTCTTTGTTCCCAGGGAAACGACGGCGGCCCAGAGGGAAGTGTTGAGGCAGAAACTCGAGCAAAGACTCCGGCGCCTGTCACTCGAGTGATCCCGGATGCCAGAGCGGCGGCGGCCATGACCGCCGCCGCGGCATGCCCGGCACTATTTCAGCTTAAACCACCGAAGCGGCTTCGCCCTTGAGGATCCAATCGTAGCCCCGGGCCTCAAGTTCCAGGGCCAACTCCTTCCCGCCGGATTTCACAATGCGCCCATCCACCAGCACGTGCACAAAGTCCGGCACAATATAGTTGAGCAACCGTTGATAATGCGTGATGACCAGCTGCGCATTGTCCGCACTCTTCAGTTTGTTCACACCTTGGGAGACGACCTTGAGCGCATCGATATCCAGACCGGAATCGGTCTCGTCGAGAATGGCCAGTTTCGGGTCGAGCACGGCCATCTGGAAGATTTCGGCCCGCTTCTTTTCGCCGCCGGAAAAGCCCTCATTGACCGAGCGCTTGAGCAGATCATCCTTCAGCTCCATCAGCTTCATTTTTTCCTTCACCAGGGTCAGGAATTCCATGGCGTCGAGCTCTGGTTGACCATGGTGCTTGCGGACCTCGTTCAGGGCGGCCTTGAGGAAATAGGTGCTGTTCACGCCGGGAATCTCGACCGGGTATTGGAATGCGAGAAAAACACCTTCCCGGGCGCGCTCTTCCGGGGCGAGGTCCAGCAGGTCTTTTCCCTGATACAACACCCCCCCGGCCGTGATATCATAGCCGTCGCGGCCGGCCAAGACCGCAGCCAGAGTGCTCTTACCCGACCCGTTGGGCCCCATGACAGCATGGACTTCGCCGGGGTGAATGGTCAGGCTGATGCCCTTGAGAATTTGTTTACCCTCCACTCCGGCATGGAGGTTTTTGATTTCGAGAATTGGTTTGCTCATTTGAAAATTTTTAGCCGACGCTCCCCTCCAGGCTCACCCCCAGAAGCTTCTGGGCTTCCACCGCAAACTCCATCGGCAGCTCCTTGAACACTTCTTTGCAGAAGCCGTTCACTATCAGATTCACCGCGTCCTGGGTCGCAATCCCCCGCTGGTTGCAATAAAAAATCTGGTCCTCGCCGATTTTTGACGTGGACGCCTCATGTTCCACGCTGGCAGTGGTGTTCTTCACCTCGATGTAGGGAAAGGTGTGCGCGCCGCATTTGGAGCCGATCAACATGGAGTCGCACTGGGAGAAATTCCGCGCATGGGTGGCGCTCTTCTGGATCTTCACCAGACCCCGGTAGCTGTTCTGGCCGTGGCCCGCGGAAATACCCTTGGAGATGATCGTGCTGCGCGTGTTCTTGCCGATATGCACCATCTTCGTGCCGGTGTCAGCCTGCTGATAGTTGTTCGTCACCGCCACGGAATAAAATTCACCCACGGAATTGTCGCCCTGCAAGATGCAGCTCGGATATTTCCAGGTGATGGCCGACCCGGTCTCAACCTGCGTCCAGGTGATCTTCGAGTTGCGCCCTTTGCACAAACCGCGTTTGGTCACAAAATTGTAGATGCCGCCCTTGCCGTTCTCGTCGCCGGGATACCAGTTCTGCACCGTGCTGTATTTGATTTCCGCACCTTCCATCGCAACCAGCTCGACAACCGCCGCATGAAGCTGGTTTTCATCGCGCATCGGCGCGGTGCAGCCTTCCAGATAGCTCACATGCGAGGCGTCATCGGCCACGATGAGTGTGCGCTCGAATTGGCCGGTGTTGGCGGCGTTGATGCGGAAGTAAGTCGAAAGCTCCATCGGGCAGCGCACGTCCTTTGGGATATAGCAGAACGAGCCGTCCGTGAACACGGCGGAATTCAGCGCGGCGTAAAAATTGTCCGTGTAAGGCACGACCGAGCCAAGGTATTTCTTCACCAGTTCGGGATGCTCATGAACCGCCTCGGTGAAGGAGCAAAAGATGACGCCCTTTTCCGCGAGCTGTTTGCGGAATGTCGTGCCGACGGAAACGGAATCAAAAATCGCGTCCACCGCCACGCCCGCGAGCCGGCCGCGTTCGCGCAGCGGAATGCCCAGCTTCTCATAGGTCTCAAGCAGTTTCGGATCCACCTCATCGAGGCTTTTCGGCGCGTCCTTCTTCGGCTTCGGCTGCGAAAAATAACAGATGGCTTGGTAATCAATCTTCGCGTGATGGGCTTTCTGCCAGGCCGGCTCGGTCAAGGTCAGCCAGTGGCGATACGACTTGAGCCGCCATTCGGTCAACCATTCCGGCTCGTTCTTCTTCCGCGAGATCATCCGGATGGTGTCCTCGCTCAAACCGGGCGGCGCGGACTCGGTCTCCACATCCGTGACGAAGCCGTATTTGTATTCCGTCTTGACCAGATCCTCAATTGTCTCGGTGGCTGTGCTCATGAAATTATTTCTTAGACTTGGCCGCGCACTCCGCGCAAAGGCCGTGAACGGCGATGTCGTAATGATCCACTTTGAATCCCGGTGGGCGGGGCATGAGGGCTGAATCGGTCCGCAGCGCCACATCAAAGACCTCGCCGCAGTTGTCGCAAAAATAGTGGCAATGCTCTTCCATGTTCGGGCAGAACCGGGTTGCGCCGCGCTCGAGCTGCACCTGACGAACAAGCCCGCATTTCACCAGCGCATCCAGACAGTTGTAAACGGTCGCATGCGAGATCTCCGGCATGGTCTTCTTCGTGCGGATGAAAACATCCTCCGCAGTCGGATGATCCCGCTTGTTCAGGATCACGTCATAGACATGCTGCCGATGCGGCGTGAAGCGAAAGCCGCTCGTGCTCAACCTCTCGGTCAAGTGCTGCTCGGTTTTGCTGTTGGCACTCACGCTCATTACAAGTGCCTACTTTATCCCACCACCGCCACTCGTCAAGATTTAGAATAGTTCTAAATCGAAGCCGGCCCCTAATTATGATGGCGGCAAAATGGAAATGCCCCCGCCCGAGCCAACGTGTGACACGCTCGATGGAGCGATTGTGGGGGGGGGCTGTCTATTGTCAGATTCCTTTCGCCATTCTCCAAAACACTTTGTAGCGTTTCGACATGCTCAACCACATCTGGCTGGCGCTGATGGTATGCGCCGTGCTTGTCGGCGGCTGGAACGACCAGCTCAAGAACGTCGCCGACAAGGCGCTGGATATGGCCAACACAGCGGTGGTCGGCATCGCTATTGCCCTCATCGGTATGATGGCGCTATGGCTCGGCATCATGCGTCTGGCCGAGCGCGCCGGGCTGGTGGCGCTGCTGGCGCGGGCCTTGAAACCGATCATGCGCCGGATTTTCCCTGAAGTCCCACCGGAACATCCTGCGATGGGTTCCATGTTGATGAACATCGCCGCCAACATGCTCGGCTTGGGCAACGCCGCAACGCCGCTCGGCCTGCGGGCCATGAAGGATTTAGAATCCCTCAACAAAACGCCCGGCACGGCCACAAATGCGATGTGCACCTTCCTTGCCATCAACACCAGCGGAATCCAGCTCATCCCAGTCACGGCCATCGCGATCCTTGCGGCAAACAAATCCACGAACCCGACGGCCATTGTGGGTACGAGCATTCTTTGCACCGGCTGCGCGGCGGTGTCCGGCGTGTTGATGGCGAAACTTCTTGAGAAGCTGCCTGTATTTCGTGGAATCCCGGGCAACGAGGATCAAAATGAAAAACCCGAAAATAGCCAGAGCCTCCTGACGTCGGATGCCACCATAGAGGCCGAAAAAGCCACCCTGAAAGAAGCCGACACTCTGCGGCCGCTGAAATGGTGGGGGGCACTGATCATGGGGGCTTTCCTTTTGTTCTTTGGGTTCCTGTTTTTGCGGATGGTTTTTCCGGAGAGGTTCGGCCAGCCGGTGGCTGCCGACACGGCGGGGAAAAGTTTGTTTATTCGCAGTGTCGGCTCGGTGTCTCTCCTCTCCATTCCCTTTCTACTTTCGGCCATCCCGCTCTTCGCCGCGCTGCGGCGCGTGAAGGTCTATGAGGAATTTGTGGAGGGTGCCAGGGAAGGATTCGACGTCGCCATCCGGATCATTCCCTATCTGGTGGCGATGCTGGTGGCGGTGGGGATGTTTCGCGCGGCGGGCGGGATCGATCTGCTGAGTCGCATCCTTGCTCCTGTGCTCAACAAGGTCGGGTTCCCGACCGATCTGTTGCCCATGGTCCTGGTGCGGCCGCTGAGCGGCAGCGGCTCACTCGGATTTTTCTCGGAACTGGTCAGACAATTCGGAGCAGACAGCCTGATTGCCCGGATGGCAGGGACGATTTACGGCAGCACAGAGACGACCTTCTATGTTCTGGCGGTCTATTTCGGATCGGTGGCGATCAAGCGGACCCGGCACGCGCTGCTGGCCGGATTGACGGCTGATTTCGTGAGCGTTGTTGTGGCGGTGATTGTCTGCCGTGCGGTGTTCAGTTGAACCCGGAGCCCACAATAAGGACGATTGACTGCGCCAATTGAACAAGCGGCTCGGATTCTTTGATTTTAATGAATCAGTTGGATGGCTTTTAAAGCGGGAGACCACGCGGCATCAACGGGAGTGAAGCGCCGAATCAAGGACGGGGGGGTATCGCATCTTAAAACCTGAATAGGCACTCCGAAAAACGCCATGATTCCCAGGGCGGGAGTTACTTGTAACCACACCGTTGTCCCGGGTCTACTGGTGGCTCTGCCTGGCGTTTCAGGGTGGCGGCAGGTTGGATTCTTACTGACTGCCGGCCACAGACTCCAGCAACACACCACTTCACGACACGGTTTTCATCAAAGAATGGCGGACCCTGAACTGATCGATTTGGAGTCCGGCGGGCGGCAGACAAAAAAGGGCGCGAGATGGAATCACCTCGCGCCCCGTCAAACTTGATTGGATGTGTGACTAGGTAAGGACGATCTTATCGCCCTCTTTGAGGGTGACGATGGCCTTTTTCCAGTTGGAAGCCTTGCCGGCTTGGGCGGTGCGCTGACGGCGGGCCTTGCCGCGAACATTCAGGGTGTTGATTTTGACCACCTTGACCTTGAAGAGTTCCTGAACCGCTGAGCGGATCTGGATCTTGTTGGCGCGGGGATCGGCTACGACGGTGTATTGATTGAAGCGTTCGGCCTGCTTCGTGCCTTTTTCGGTCAGGCGCACCGTTTTGATGATGTCAAAAGAATTCATGTTAGTCCTTGTTCAAACGGGCTTCGATTTTCTCAAAGGCACCCTTGGTGAACACCAACTTGTCGGGCCGCAGCACGTCGTAGGTGTTCAACGACTCGCTGGTGGTCAAGTCCACATGGGGAATGTTGCGCGAGGCGCGATCCAGATTCGCATCCACATCCTGTGATACGAACAAGGCCGTTCCCTCCACTCCCAACACGGAGAGCAGATTCACGAAATCCTTGGTCTTGATGGAGACGAGCTTGAGTTCGTCCACGAGGACAACATCGCCGGCCTTGAGGCGTTCGCTCAGGGCCTTACGCAGCGCGAGCTGGCGGGTCTTGTTGTTGACCTTCTTGGAGAAGTCGCGGGGTTTGGGTCCGAAAACCACGCCACCGCCGCGCCACAAGGGCGAGGCGAAGGAACCGGCGCGGGCTCGGCCGGTGCCCTTCTGACGCCAAGGCTTCTTGTTCGAGCCGGCCACGTCGCCGACGTTTTTCGTGCAAGCCGTCCCGCTGCGCTGGGCAGCCTGGTAGGCGACAACGGTATCGTGGACCGCTTGGGTCCCCTTCCCGTTTTCGACGATCTCGAATTTGACTTCGTGCTCGCCGCGGCTGGCGCCGCTGATGTCTTTAATTGAAATTTTCATGGCAACCCTTCAATTACTTCTTGGCTGCGGCCGGTTTTTTGTCGGCGGCAGTCTTCTTGTTGTCTTTCTTGCCAACCGCCGCAACCGGCGGCTTCCAGCCCTTCGGGCGCTTCTTGGATTCGCGGATGACGACATAGCTGCCTTCAGCGCCCGGGAACGAGCCCCGGATAAGAATCACATTGTCGGCTTCCCGAACCTGGACGACTTCCAGATTCTGGGCGGTGCGCTGCACTTGGCCGAGGTGACCGGGCATCTTCATGCCGCGCATCACCGTTCCAGGGAACAAACGCTGTCCGATGGCGCCGGAGCGGCGATGCCACCCCTTCGCACCGTGCGTCGAGTCGCCGCCCGCAAAGGCGTGACGTGCCACCACGCCCTCGAAGCCGCGCCCTTTGGTGACGCCGATGGCGTCCACATAGTCGCCCGGCGCAAAGAGCGTCGGTCCGACGATGTCGCCGGGCTTGACGTCTTTGGAGAAGTCGCGGAATTCGCGGATGCGTTTGACGGCGACACCGTTTTGCTTCTTGATGTGCCCGAGCAGCGGCTTGGTCAGGCGCTGTTCCTTTTGGTCATCGAAGCCGAGCTGCACGGCGTTGTAGCCGTCCTTGCCCGCCTGCGTCTTGACTTGCAGAACGCGGTTGGGACCGGCGAGCACAACGGTTACAGGTGTCATTACGCCATTCGCGTCATAGACGCGGGTATGGCCCAGTTTTTTTCCTAAAAGTCCAAGTGGCATAAACGTCAGATCTTGATGGTGATGTCCACGCCCGCAGGCAGGTTGAGTTTTTTCAGTTCGTCCACCGTCTTGGCGGTCGGTTCGATGATATCGATGAGCCGCTTGTGGGTGCGCTGCTCGAAGGTTTCCTGGGACTTCTTGTCCGAGTGAGGGGAGCGTTGCACGGTGAATCGCTCGACGCGAGTCGGGAGCGGGATGGGACCTGCGACCCGGGCACCGGTTCGTTTCACGGTGTCCGCAATTTCGCGGGCGGATTGGTCGATGACACGATGGTCATAGGCCTTAAGTCTGATGCGTATTCGTTGTCCAGCCATAGAAAGAACAATTGTCTGTTAATGGTCGTACTGTTGCCGCTCTCCGTTTTTGAAAAGCGGACGAGGAATATAGCAACAGGGCGATTGCGTGCAACTTATATTTAAAAAAATCACGGACACCGATTTTCCAGAGCACTTGTCAAAACCCAGGCCGCCCCCTGTCCTTTCGCCCTGCTTGCCCGCCGGGCATTTTTGACATCGGCACCTGGGAGCCGTCGCCGTCCAGACGGCAGTCCAGCTCCTCTTCATACGTTTCGCGGCTTACTCGATCAGGTTCCCTGGCGTTGCAGGCGGACAATTCAGAACTCGAAATCCTTCAAAGCACGCAGCCCCAGTTTGAAGGGCGCGACCCCCACGAAAACGGACAACCCCAGGAACACCAGGACGCTCAAAACGCCCCACAGCGTGCGACCGTGAAATCCACCGGTCCCGAAAGCCAGAAGAAGCACGGAGACGAGGATGTAGACGAAGCTCAGGACCAGGCAGAGGGTGCCGCCGAAGCCGCTGACAATCTTGCTCGAATTGCATTCCTTGAAATTCGGATAGAGCACGCCCAGTCCGACGGCCAGACCGTTAAGGGCGAAGGTCATCACGGCAATCACCGCACCGAAAAAAAGAATTTGGTCCCAAGACATTTTCAGGAGCCAACAGGAAAGGGTGATCAGACTGAGAGTTGCGGCGAGCGAAGCGCCGGCGGCCAGGGCGAATTTGGTTTTAACCACACGCACCAAACCCAAGGGCGCCATTCCGACGAGCCAAACCCGGCGGCCCTCCAGTGAGAACTGGGGATAAACAAAGCGCGTGGTCAGCGTGGCAAGGTTCAGCGCGCAGGCGCCCAGATTGAGATAGCTGACCAAGATGATCCAGAAAGGACCGGACAGTTGGTGGGTGAAGTGGCGCAGGTTGAGAATGTAAACGCCCAGAAGCCCAAAGAGCATGACCGACTGGCCCCATTGCGTGGTGTCCCTCCAGAAAACCCGGGCGTCCTTGAGCAACAGGGCCCTCACATCAAACCGGCCGCGGACGATCAGACTGAGAAACCGCTCGGCCCTCCCCGCGGCAAGACCGTCGCCCCGTCGCGGCATCAACCAGGTCCAATTGGACTGTCCGTTCCCCCGGCTGTGAACAGCCGAGGCGGTATCATAAAAGGCATTGCCCAGCCGCGTCAGGGCGATAAAACCGAAAAATGTGGAGTGGCTCAGCAGCACCAGTCCGAAAAAAGCGGCGGCAGACACGGCCCCATCCGCCCAATGCAGAACGCTGGTGGAGAGCCAGTGGCTTGGAAGCCAGGCCGCCTGGGCGTAGCGGGTTTTCACCAGTAGCTGGTCTAGGACATCAAGCATGCGTGTGTCGGTGAACTCGATGATCCCCGACTGTTTTCGCCACCACCAGGCCAATCCGCCCAATGCGGCGATGGCGCTCAGGGCCAGGGCGGCCTGAAAGCTGCGCCGGTCCAGACACCGCGCCAGATAAATGGCCAGCCACAGGCCGGCCACGGCGGGTAGAATAACAAAGAGGCCGGTCAATCCCAACGTTGCGGGATAAAAACACCAGGGCGCCTCGCGGCTGAGGCCGAAGGCGGCCAGAAACGGGGCGATTAAAAACACAAAGGCCCACGAGGCGAGCAGCGCCGACTCAATAAACTTCCAGCGGAGAATGGTTTCGCGCGGCACCGGCAGGGTCAGCAGGAAGACCGTCTCTCGGTTTTGAAAAAGATTAGTATAGCTGATGACAAGATTGCTCAGAAGGAGCATCGCAAACAAAAACGCGAAGAGCAGATAGATCAGACGATCGGTCAGCACCATCCCCAGTCCGGGGAAGGAGTTCACAAACCGCAACCCCTTGGAAAAAATCCAGAACGACAGAACCAGATAGCCCAAAACGGACAGGGCCAGCACCCCCGTGAGCAGGCGGGATTGATGCCGCAGCGACTTGACCTGCCGCCAAGCATGGATGGCATGAATCCGCAGCAGCAGCAGTAGCGGCCGGTGAATGGAGACGACGGTCATGGCTCGGATTGTAATCCGTCAGGCCGCCCCGCGCAATTCCCGCTGCTTTTTTGGAGCGCAGGAACCGGTTTGAGATTCGCCCGAACCAACGGGCTGGCAAGCCTTAACTGAGCTTGACCCACTTGCGTTCCCGCGAGGCTTCGTAAAGGGCTTCCATGACCACCACGCGGGATGCGGCCTCGCGCGGTGTCACCAGAGGTTGGTCTTTGGCACCCGCAACGGCGCTCAGGAACTGCTCCAGAGGCGAGGGCAGTTCCGGGGCAAGTTTTGTCCAGGGATCCTGGCTGTTGCTGCCAGGGACCTGCTTGCTTTTGTAATAGAGCTGGCCGTCAGCCATCATCGCGTGGCCTTCCGTGCCGCTGATGAGCAGCGGCACCGGGTCTTCCACATCCACCCAGCCCGCCGCCAGAGTTCCCGTGATGCCGTTTTTAAAGCGGATCAAAGCCTCGCCGGATTCGTCGCAGCCGGGATAACGGCCCGTCACAGTCTTGATGTCAGCCGTCACACTCTCCACATCACCGAACAACCACATGAGGATGTCCAGCTTGTGGGTGCCCAGATCACCGAAAGCACCCACCCCGGAAATTTTCGGGTCCGCCATCCAACGCCATTCCGTGTCGAACCACCCCCCCAGCGAACCGCCATGGCAGTTGGATCCCCGCACACGGGTGATACGGCCGAAGTGCCCTTTGGCGATTTCCTCCTTCAAAAAGATGTGCCTTGGATTGGTGCGCATGAAATAACCGGTGGTGAAGAGCAGCTTGGCCTTTTCAATCGCCGCCGCCATTTCCAAACTCTCCTTGCCGGTGATCCCCAAAGGTTTTTCGGCAAACATATGCTTGCCCGCACCAGCCGCGGCGAGAATCAATTCCTGGTGCCGGTTTGTCTCCGAAAAAATAACCACGGCCCCAATCTCCGGGTCCGACCAGATCTGATTCACGTCAGCCACCGTTCGGGAATTGAGTTCCCCGGCAAGCTTCTGGGCACGCACCGCGTCATGATCCCATACGGATTTGACCCGCAGGCTGGGGCGGGATTTGGCCAGCTTGACAAAACCGGGAGTGTGGATATGGCCGCCCCCAACCAGAGCGACAGTGAGGGGCTTTTGGGCCTGGGCCAGTGCGGAGGGCAAGGCTGCCACCGCGGCGGCGGCCACGGCGCTGGTGCGGATGAAATCACGACGGTTCAAAATGGAGTTCATGGGTCCCATCGTAGCACTCCGCGAAGAATAAGTAATGGATTTTTTGAGATGCCGCATCGCTCCTTGCCCGGCCTATGGACGGCTCGGGCAAAGGGACGATTAGCCCGCAAGCCCGGCCTGGCCTGGCCTGCTTTCACGCCAACTCAGGCAAAGACTATCTCGGTGGTAGCGGCGTCGGCATCCCAACCCCGTGTGGGGCCGGCGGTCACAGAGGAAATATCTTTGATGGAGATTTGGCGGCCGAGCGTTTTCGGGGACTTAATCTCGATCAGCTCGGGGTTGCAGGTCTGTTGGCTGACTTTCTGGTGCGGTGCCGGCTTGTAGCGGACAAAGAGTTTCTTGGGGGTGCCGGGGGCCAGAAACAGCAACCGCGACTTCTCAGGAATGCAGGAATAGGTCTTGTTGAGAATGGTGCCCCCAAATTTAAACCGCTTCAGATAACTCGCATTCCGGTCGCTGTAAGCACAGGTGTAAACCTGCTCGCGATCCGGCAGCCCGCAGAAATAGACATCCGGACCGACGAAGAGTTTTTCCGGCAGCTCGCTCACCTTGTAGGTTCCATCCTTGAAGATAAGCAGCAGTTTGTCGAACTTGGTGCACTCAAGCTTGAATTCCTCGCCGCTGACCTTGTAGCCCACATAGCCGCTTTCCCGGTCGTAGCTCACCTTGAAAGCTTTGAAAGCCACCGCCTTGACGTCGACCTCCTCGTGCCGGGAGGATTTCGTGGTCAGGCGGGGATAAAGCGGACCATACTTGGCGAGCAGCGTCTCCAAATGCCCAATGGCATAGCGGGTCAGGTTCTTGAGATTTTTCTGCGTCTCGGCCAGATCGGCTTTGACCTTGTCCATCTCCTGCCGGTGCTTGCTGATGTCGAAGAGCGAAATGCGGCGGATGCGCACCTGAAGCAGACGTTCGACGTCCGGGTCGGTAAGGCTGCGGACCAGCTGCTTTGCAAAGGGCAGGAAGCCCTCGTAGACGGACGCCATGACCGCCTCGTTGGTCTTACACTGCTCGATTTTTTTGTAGATCCGCTCCTCGATGAAAATACGTTCCAAGGTGCGGAAATGCAGCTCATCTTCCAGCTGCTTGAGCTTGAGCTCCAGCTCCTGTTTGAGCAGGGCTACGAGCTGGGCCGTGTTGGCCCGCAACACTTCGCTCACGGTCAGTTCCACAGGCCGGTTGGCCCGGATGACGATGATGCGACTGGTGAGCGATATTTCGCAATCCGTGAAGGCGTAAAGCGCGTCCACCAACTTCTCAGCCTCCACACCGGCGGGACAGCGCACCTCGATCTCCACCGTCTCGGAGGTGAAATCATTGATCGACTTGACCTTGAGTTTGCCTTTGCGGGTGGCGTCCTCGATCGAGGCAATCAGCGACTCGGTGGTGGTGCTGGGAGGGATCTCCTTGATCACCACGGTCGACTCGTCTTTGACCTTGAGTTTGGCGCGGACTTTGACCGAGCCTTTGCCATCCTGATAATCGCGGGCATCCATCAGGCCGCCCGTCGGAAAATCCGGCAGGCACTTGAATGGCTCGTTCTTGAGGATGGCGATCTGGGCCTGCAACAGCTCGGGGAAATTATGCGGCAGAATCCGTGCCGACAACCCCACCGCGATGCCTTCGGTGCCCAGCATCAGGGTGACCGGCAGTTTGCACGGCAGGGTGACCGGCTCGCGGTTGCGCCCGTCGTAGCTCGGCACAAACTCAGTGATCTCGTCATTGAAGAGCTCCGTGCGAGCCAACTCTGTCAGGCGGCACTCGATGTAACGCGGCGCGGCCGCAGGATCGCCGGTGTAAATATTCCCGAAATTCCCCTGCCCCTCGATGAGGTAGCGCTTGTTGGCCAGCACCACCAGCGCATCGCCAATGGAGGCGTCGCCATGCGGATGGTATTGCATCGTGTGCCCGACGACATTGGCCACCTTGATAAAACGTCCGTCATCCTTCTCATGCAGCGCCCAAAGAATGCGCCTTTGCACCGGTTTGAGCCCGTCGACCAGATGCGGGATGGCACGGTCGCGGATGACGTAGCTGGCATATTCCAGGAAGCTCGTGTTGACACGCCGGTGCAGCGCCAGCTCGATCTTACCGGGAACGAAAGGGTGCGGGGCATGGGCGGGCACCGGTTCGGCCACGATTTCGGCGTGGTTGCTGCCATTGCCCGCTTCTGCGGTAATCTTCAAATTCAACTGACCGGGATCTTTTTTTTCTTTGTCGGACATGGGGCGTCAGTGCTCGCCGCGGCATTCTCTGGGACCGCGGTCGGCGAAATCCTGCGAGCAACCGCCCCAAAAGAAAAGAACTCTTTAATCTAAAAACAAAGCCACCATGGACCTCCCTGCCACACCGGTCGGCTTCCACTCCAAAATCAACCGACGATTGGCAACACCCTACATGGCAAAACCAGCCCGGAATTCGATTTTGTTCCCCCCATGAGAACCAAAAGGCCTGTGCGCCCTCGATTGGAAATTATTTTGGCGCCGCGGTTTCCAGCCCGCACACCGCTTGATCCCCGCCATTGACGGGTTTTCTGCGCAGCCGCAGCCGCCAGTTCGTGAAAACGTCATAACTCACCGAATTTTTCAACTTCGCCAGATCGTGCACCGTGATCTCCTCGCCCCCCTGACACCCCATTAAAACCGCCTCATCCCACATCTGCACCTCCGGAATGTCGGTGACGTCCACCATCAACGCATCCATGGCGATGCCGCCGACGAGCGGTGCCCGGCGTCCCCGGATGAGCGCCCCGCCAGCATTGCGGACCCGGGGGTAACCGTCACCGTAGCCGATGGGCAGCACGGCGATACGCCGGACATCTGGTGCGGTATAGCGCATGCCGTAGCCGACGACTTCGCCGGGCTTCAAGGTCTGGATCGCGGCGACCCTGGCCTTAACTGACATCACCGGTTCAATTCCGGCAATCCGCCGGCAGACCGCGGAGGGAAAAACGCCAAACATGAGAAGGCCCACACGCACCATGTCCTGATGGGCGTGAGGCAGGTCGAGAAAGCCGCCGCTGTTGCAGGCGTGTTTAAGGCGCACGGAAATTCCGGCGCGCTCCAGCGCCGCTGTGACTTCGGAAAACCGGGCAAATTGGAGGTTGGCAAAACTTTTGTCCCTCTCGTCGGATTGTGAGAAATGCGTCATCACGCCCTCCAATTGCAATGAGGGTTCGGCGCACACCCGCTCGATAAGCGGCAGCGCCTCGTCCCAGCGCACTCCGTAACGGCTCATGCCGGTATGGACTTTCACATGCACCGGCACCCTCTTGCCGAAGAGCGCCGCGGTTTTGGCCAGCGCCCGTAACACATGGGGCTCGTTGACGCACACGGTCAGATCATGCGCCACGCACCATTCCAGCTCCTCCTCATGCCGCTGGCCCAACAGGAGCAGTGGCGCCGTAACACCAGCGTCGCGCAGCGCCATCGCCTCCTCGAGCGTGCTCAATCCGCAACCCCAGGCCCCCTCCTCCAGCGCGACTCGGGCGGCATCCAGCGCGCCATGCCCATAGGCCTCGTCCTTGACGATTGCCATCAACCGGACCTGAGGCGGCAGATCGCGCCGGATCAACTTCAAATTGCGCCGCAGCCGGCCCAGATCGATCTCGATCCAAGCCGGCCGCAGCGGGAAGTTTTGGGAATTAAAAGTCATCGCAATACCGGGGGTTGTTAAAGCATGAATCCGGGCAAATGACACGAAAAAATCGAACCTGGTTTATATATTTCTTCCCGCCCCATTTTTTAAATCAGCACCGGAGCCGGGCGGCCGCGCACCGAAAAAACTCTGGCAGACAGAAGCAACCTTTGCCATTCTGGGACATGGTCTTACTCCTGAAACTGCTGCTGGCCTCCGCCTTTGGTTTCGTGCTGCTGGCTCTGTGAAACCGTTTCGATACCTCTCCGACCGCCTGTTCCTGTTATCTGGCTTCCTCTACGCTGTCAATCGCTGGCTCGTCAAACCCCACGTCCACAGCGGCTTCCTGCACGACCATTTCAACGACCTTTTGCTGATGCCCTGCGCCCTGCCTCCGCTTCTGCTGGCCCAGCGCCGGCTCAAGCTGCGCAAGCACGACCGCCCGCCCGCCACCGGCGAAATCATTCTCTACTGCGGACTGTGGTCCATCCAATGCAAAATCATCGGCCCGCATCTCACCCGGCGCGCCACTTGGGACCCGTGGGATATCCTTGCCTATGCCGCCGGCGGATTGCTCGCCGGCCTCTGGTGGCAGCGCGAAAAACGGTTTGGCACCGGCCCCGCCAATGAATTTTGATCCGATCGCCCCGCATTACCGCTGGATCGAGCTGCTCGGTGCCGGCGGAACATTGCAGCGCTGCCGGACCGCCTTTCTCCAGCAAATCCCCGCCCCGAAAAACGTCCTTATTCTTGGCGAAGGGAACGGCAGATTTCTGACCGGACTGCGCCGACAATTTGCGGGAGCGGCAGTCACTTGCGTGGATTCCAGCGCCCGGATGCTAGACTTGGCCCGAGCTCGCCTGGTGCGTCACCAACTCCATACCGGCAACATCCGATTTATCCACGCCGACGCCCTGGCTTGGCCGCCGCCGCACAAAGAGTTTGATTTGATTGCGACCCACTTTTTTCTGGATTGTTTCCGAATGGATCAAGTGGCAGCGCTGGTTGAAAAGTTGGGAGCTGCGGCGACCAGTGACGCCCTCTGGCTGCTTTCGGATTTTCAAATCCCTGCCCGGGGGCTGCGACGTTGCCGGGCACGGCTGATTCTCTGGATGCTCTACGCGTTTTTCCGTGCCACCGCCCGGCTGCCGGCACGGAAACTTGTGTGCCCGGATCACTTCCTCAAAGAAGCCGGCTTCACACTGGCCCACCGCAGGCTCTACGAATGGGATCTGCTGCGGGCGGATTGGTGGGGGCGAAATCCGGCACCACAGCGCTGATTGCCGGACCCGGACCGAGGCTACGGCGTATCAATAGGCGGCCTGGTCTTCCGCCGCCTCATAGGCCTTGAATTTCTTCTGCTCCAACGCCCTTTGGGCGGTTTTGGTCTGCCGCTTGTTCAGGATCGACTCGCGCCGCTGCGCGGCGCCGGTCAAACCATCGAGCTCCAACCGGAGTTTGAGATAACTGTCATAGCGTTCCCGGGTCAACCCGCCACCGGCCAAAGACTCCAACACCCGGCAACGCTTTTCGGTGGTGTGACTGCAGCTCCGGAAATGACACGTCATGCCCAATTCCTCCACGTCCGCAAACGCCTCGCGCCCCGCCTCGGCCGCCAGCCACATCTGAAATTCCCGCATCCCCGGCGTGTCGATCACCATTCCCCCGTTGCCCAGCACGATCAACTCGCGCCAGGACGTGGTGTGCCGGCCCTTGGCATCACTCTCCCGGACCTCGGTCGTCGGCAAAACATCATCCCCGTAAAGATGATTGATCAGCGAAGACTTGCCCACGCCCGATCCGCCAATGAACACCACGGTATGACCGGGGCGCACCCACCGCTTGAGGGCGGGCATCCCGCCCCCGGTCTCGGCACTGACCGCCAGCACCGGCGCCTGATCGGCAATGCCTGCGACCACCGCCAATTTCGCCGGAAGATCCTCGCACAAGTCTATTTTGTTGAGCACCACCACGGGCTTGATTCCCCCTTCAGCCACCATCGCCATCAACCGCTGAATCAGTCCGGGATTGAAGGAGCGGTCCACGGCTTGGACGACAAAGGCCGTGTCGACGTTGGTGACAAGGACCTGCTCCTGAGTGACACGTCCGGCCACCTTCCGCGACAATTTGGTCCGGCGAGGCAACACCAGATGAATCAGGGCCTTGTCCTCCTTGGGCACCCGCGAGAAGGCCACCCAGTCGCCCACCTTAGGCAGGTGCGCCGGGAACCGACGGGATTCATGCAGCAACCGGCCGGATACCTTGCCGATGATGGGGTCATCGGCGTTAAACAGCACGTAGTGGTGCTTGTCCTCCACCGCCACGCGCGCCGGCTGCCAGCCCTTTTCGCGATGCGGGGCGAAGCCCTCCTCCAGGGCTTCACTCCAACACAGGGTTTCCAAAGTGACCTTCGGCTTTGCCATCAATATGATTATTGCCGCATCCGCAAGGGTTTGGGCAAATGGTTTTAAAACTTCCCGCCGATTGGCCTGCCACACCGGCATCCCGCCCCCTCTTCAGGGCTTGCCGGTTGGGCCGCCGGCCGCGGGCCACTGGGTGCCGCCGCTTCGCAGCCAGAGCAACACTCCCATCCCGTAGAAGTCAGCCTCGGTTTTGATGTTCTTGAAAATCTGGTTCTGCAGGTCCAGCCGGACTTCCCGGTTGTTTCGCTTGTCGGCCAGATCAATGAACTTGGCGGAACCCAAACTCAGATTTAACACGTCAATACCGGCGAATTCGACCCCCTGCAATTCGATTCCACCCCCGCCGGCCTTTCCATAATCCCCCCCCGGCTTGCCGCCCAGTCTCATCACGTTGGTCTGTCCCAGCTCGTTTCGGACGATGTCCAGCTCGGCCAGCTTGAACCGCGCCAGAGTGACGTGGAGTTTGCCACTGGCCAGCGCCACCGGATCCAGTTCGATGTGCAGCTCGGGCATGTCGAGAAATGGTGCGCCG
Organism: uncultured Verrucomicrobiota bacterium; assembly: GCA_903873415.1. Lineage (GTDB taxonomy): Bacteria > Verrucomicrobiota > Verrucomicrobiia > Limisphaerales > CAIQOK01 > CAIQOK01. Next base: position 32,872 of record CAIQOK010000128.1, read on the forward strand.
CCAAACGCCGGGGTGTTGTAGAGCCGAAGATTTTCCACCGTCACCATCGGCCGGAGGATGCCGGTGGTGAACTTACCGATCTGCGCCTCCATGCCGGTCAGAGCACGAATCCGGTTTTCCACCACCACACGCAGGATAGAATCCTTGAAAAAGATGACCAGCACGACCAGCGTCACGGTGATCAGCACCAGGCGCAGCAGCCATTTAAAAAGCCATTTCATCCGGACTTGGCTTTCAAAGCCTTACGTCCTCCGGTCGGACCTCAAGACATTCGTCCTGGTCCTCCCAGATCAGTGCCGGATAAAACTCCAGCAGCTTCGGCGCAATAACGCTCCCGGCTTGGGCGAGGAGAACCTCCACGTCCTTCGCCGCGTTTTCGTAAGCCGCATCATAGCTGCCGGCGCTCTTGCGCTGGCAATCATCCCAATGCGCAACGGCATGGACGGGGGCGTATTGCGCGGCCCAGGCCTCCACCTCGCCGCGCACCTCGGCGGGGATCTCCTCAAACGGAATAAGGGTCTCGTTGCAATGCTGGCAGATCAGTCCGGCATCCCGCACATCCCGAGTGAGCAAGGGCAGCATCGGAGCCCGGCAACAGGCCGATTCCTGGTAGGCAGCAGGTGCGGTGGCTAGACGCTTGAACCAGATCTGGCGGTCATGGGCCAGCTGCGCGCCCAATCGATAGGCACCGAGGAGAGGATGGGAAAGCCGCCATGCCTTGGCCTCAATCTGGCCAAGAGTCTGGGCCAGCCAACGCGCCAGAGTCAGATCATCAAAATCGCGAAAGGCGCGACCATACTCTTTCCATAAGGCGTCCAGCGGAGATTCCGGATTGTCAAGCATCAGACGAAGTGTTGCGCCAGACGCAAAATTTGTCGAGCGCGGGAAACACCGGGTCAAAATTCAAAATCTTGCCCCAATAACAAAAACGGCAAAGACAATCTGACGCTCTGATGTCCCTCTCAAAGCGTGAATCCGGCGGCAGCGGCATCCGCGGCAAACATCCTCACTGTGTCCAGCGAGAGCACCGTCAGATCCATTCCCGCCATCTTCTGCAGCTTGCCCAAAATGTCGTGCGGCACGGTCACAATCCCGCATCCGCAGGCGTCGGCCTGGAATATGTTCAGCACCTCCCGCACACTGGCCCACAGCAGATCCGCCTTGGGCTGGTTCACCAAAAGTTTTCCGCACTCCACCATGAGCGGCATCGGATCCACCCCGGTGTCGGCAATGCGCCCGGCAAAGACGGAGACGACCGACGGGACGGCCGGGTTGAGCGCCGCAGCCACGCCACGAACCTGTTCCAGCGTCAGCAGGGCGGTGATGTTCAACTGCACCCCGGCCTGCGCCAGCTCACGCACCAGCGGCAACGCCGATTCACTGCGGGTGTTGGTGATCGGAATTTTGACGAAAACGTTCTTCTGCCATGCGGCGATCTTCAAGGCCTGCCGGTGCATCTCGGAAAACTCGTCCGAAAACACCTCAAAGGAGATCGGCTTGGTGGTGACAGTCTGCAGGATGTCCCGGGCGAACGCCTCGTAATCCCGGATCCCCGCCTTCCGCATGAGGGTGGGATTGGTGGTCATGCCCTGGATGAGGGGATTGTCGTTGAGACTGAGGATGCCGGCCTTGTCAGCGCCATCGGCGTAGATTTTGACTTTCAACTCTTGAAGGGTGTTCATGATATGAATTCCGTGGCTGTTGGGCCGAGGCCCGAGTATTAAAGGATACTACCTGCGGCATCGGCAAGATTGCGAGCAGAAAATCCGGCACCTGCCTCAGGACTTCGGCTTAACCGCGGTCGATGAGCACGGTGCGGCAGCCAGCAGCATTACCGCAATCAATGTCGCGCCATCGGTCCCCCCTCAAGCTGTGGGCCATATCAATGTGCAGCTCGGCTGCAGCCTTGAGCAGCATCCCCTGATGGGGTTTGCGACAGTAACAGGCCGACGCCCGCTAACAGGGGTGGAAGCAGACCTCGACCCGGTCGATTGGCAACCGGGCCCGAATGTGGAAATGGATTTGATTCACAACGGCGCGATCAAGAGTGCCACGTCCGACGTCGGGTTGGTTGGTGGCAACAATCAGGACGAAGCCCGCCGCTTTGAGCCGCGCGCAGGTCCCGGGAACCGCGGGCATAAGTTCAAACTCCCCAAGGCTCACGGGCGGATAAGGCTTGCCCCCCCTCTCCAAGGCGCGGTCGATGACGCCATCGCGATCCAGAAAAACGGCCGGCCGCAAAGCGGGAGGATTCTCGGGCATGGGATGAAAAATGTTAACGAGCAGGGCGAAACCGGCATGAAGAACAGAGTGCCAAAGGGCTGGTGCAAAACCGGCGGCTCAGGTCAAGGTTCAGACAAACCTTCAATTTCGACCTGCAAACGCACCTCGGGGCTTCGCGCAGGATCGATAGAGGATCATGAGCAATTCTGCGGCTTTCCACCAGAATTCATGGCCCTTGTCACTTCGTGGATTCCCATTTGGTCTGGGTCAGCTTGAGTTTCGGGTGGGAGACGAGCAGATGCCAAACGACGGCCTGAAAAGCCTCACTATGCGGGGTGACATGGGTCGGGTTCACGGTGGGGACGATGACACACGCGGTGGATTCCCGGGCGGTGTAGCCGCCGTCGCGACCCACGATCCCGACGACATCCGCGCCGACGAACCGGGCAAGCTGGATGGCGCTGACGAGATTCGGGCTGACGTTTTTCTCGAGATTGCCGCCGCCCACGGAAAAAATGAGCAGGCCGTCCTTGGCGGAGATGCGGCTGCCCTTGAGCCACTCGGAAAAAATGGAAGGCCAGCCGTCATCGTTGGTTCGGGCTGTCAACTCGGAGACGTTGTCGGTGGGGGCATAGGCCTCGAAGCCGCAGATCTTTCGGAAATCGTTCACGGCATGGCCGGCGTTGCCAGCACTGCCTCCCACGCCCAATATGAATAGACGGCCGCCCCGGGCACGGATCGCAGCAAGGATAACGGCGCAGCGCTCAATTGCATTAACATCAAGTTGTGAGGTGACCTGTTGGACCTCGGCAAGGAATTGCGCTGTGAAGGTGCTCATATTCTTGTGATAAAAGCACGGGAGACTCCAAAAATGAAGCAATAATTTTCCACCACCCGATTCCACAATCCGGACTTGGACCCGTCCCCTCCCCGGAAAACATAAAGCCCTGTAAAATAAACAACAGCCCTTTCGGTCCAATTCCCCCTGCCGTTGATTACCCAATCTTTTGGTGTGTCCGGCACGGAAGCGGCTGTGAACTGGGCCCCGCCATAAACTCCTATGCTGCCATGATTGCCGGGGCTTTTCGGGTTTGGAAAGCCCCGCCCCAGGGGCGGTGTTTTTTCTTTCCTGCGCCGCCCACTTCATTCTTAATTCCCCTCGCATGATAATATCCCGGTCACCTTTGCGGATCACCCTGGGTGGAGGCGGCACGGATCTGCCGTCCTACTACGAGCAGCACGGCGGATTCCTCATCGCCGCGGCGATCGACCGTTACGTCTACATCACGCTCCACGAGACCTTCGTTTCCGATTTGATCGTAAAATATTCGGAGCTGGAGCGGGTGCCGGAGGCGGCGCAATTGAAACATCCTATCATCCGCGAAGCCTTTGCCCTGCTGGAGATGAGCGGGCGCTCGCTGGAACTGACCTCGATGGCGGACATCCCGGCCGGCACGGGTCTGGGCTCCTCCGGGAGTTTCACCACCGCGCTGCTCAAGGCGCTTCATGCCCAGAAAAAAGATCTGATCCACCCCGCAGAACTCGCTGCGGAAGCCTGCAATATCGAGCTGGGCCGGCTCAAGGAACCCATCGGCAAACAGGATCAATACATCGCTGCCTATGGGGGACTGACCTGTTTCAAATTCCTGCCGGACGGCAGGGTGGAGGCTTGGCCGCTGCGGGTTTCCGAAGAAACCCGGGACAATCTGGAGGACAATCTGCTGCTGTTTTTCACCGGTTATTCGCGCTCCGCCTCGGCCATCTTAAAGGAGCAGGACCAAAAGTCCAAACAGGCCGATACGGGGATGACGGAGAACCTGCATTTTGTGAAGGATCTGGGGCAGCAGAGTCAGAGGGCGCTGGAATCGGGCGACCTGCCCGGGTTCGCCCGGCTGATGGATGTCCACTGGCAGCGCAAAAAGGAGCGCAGCGGCGGCATGAGCAATCCCAAGATCAACGAGTGGTATGATCTGGCCATGGAAAACGGGGCGCTGGGCGGCAAACTCATCGGCGCAGGGGGCGGGGGCTTTCTGATGTTTTACGCCGAGGACAAGGCGAGGCTGCGCCACGTCATGCGCCAGAACGGCCTAAAGGAAGTGCGTTTCCGCTTCGACTTCGAGGGCTCAAAACTCGTGGCTTCATGAGCGCGCCTCTGGACATTCCGGTGGCCATTCTGGCGGGCGGTCTGGCGACACGGCTGCGACCGATCACCGAGAGGATCCCCAAATCCCTGGTGCCGGTGGCCGGGAAACCTTTTCTAGCGCACCAGCTGAACATGCTCCACACCCGTGGCATTCGTCGGGCGGTGTTGTGCATCGGGCACATGGGTGACATGATCCGACGCGATTTCGGCTCGGAATCCTGCGGCGTCCAGCTTGAGTATTCATTCGATGGCGAAAAGCTACTCGGCACGGGCGGAGCCATCCAACGGGCCCTGCCGCAGCTTGGCCGGGAGTTTTTCGTCCTCTACGGGGATTCCTATCTGCCGGTGGACTACCGGCCGATAGCGGATTTTTTCCACCGCAGCGGCAAGCCCGGCTGCATGACGGTGTATCGTAACGAGGGACTCTACGACACCAGCAATGTGGTTTTCGAGGCTGGCGAGATCGCGGTATATGACAAAAAAGCGAAGCTGCCGGAGATGCGGCATATCGACTACGGATTGAGCCTGTTCAAGGCCTCGGTTTTCGATGCACGCACCGCGGGTCAGGCTTTCGATCTGGCGGAAGTCATGGGGGAATTAGTCCGGAGCAGGCAATTGGCTGGATACGAAGTGCCGGAGCGGTTTTATGAAATGGGCTCGCCGGCGGGGCTGGAAGAATTGGAAAGGCTGCTCAAGGCGCTGCCCGCAGGAATTGCCAACTCATAAATCCTGATTTCCCGGGACCGGTCATTTGAAAATCCGACTGCTCTCCGGACGGTTGAACTATTTGCCCGCCAAGGTTCTTACATCCACCGCCTCCATCCCTGCGCTGCGGATGGCCCGCATCCCCAGGTCAGTGTCTTCATAGCCGCGGCAGAAGCGGGGTTCCACGCCGATGCGCCGGGCCGCCTCAAGGAAGATATCCGGGGCCGGCTTCTGGTTTTGAACCATCTCGCTGGTGACGACTGCCCCGAAAAGATGCCGGATTTTGAGGTGCTCCAAAACGTCATTGATGATTTTATGGGTACCGCCGGAAGCCACGGCCATGGGCAGTTTTCCGTGATTCGCCCGGGCCACCTCCACCACCGCGTGAATGGGTTGGACCTGGCCCATCAGCGGCAGGTAAGCCTCTTCCTTTTCGTGGGCGACGGCGATATGGTCCAGCGATCGGCCCTGCTCCAAGGCGAGCATTTTGAGGATGTCGCGCGAGGGCACGCCGCCAAGGGCGTAAAAGCGGTCCTCAGGCAGGTACAGGTTGTGTCGATTGAGAACGATCTGCCAGGCGTGCCAGTGCAGCGGCATGGTGTCGGCAAGCGTGCCGTCGCAGTCAAAAATAAGGGCTTTAATTTGGGTTTTCATTGCAAAAAGGTGTTGAAGAAATTGAGGACCAAGCTGGAATATTGAGCCGGGGAAAAGGCGAGCAGATCCTGATGCCGGGCCCCGACAAAAGGCGCAAATTGTTTCGGAGCGGCGGCGCGGTTGAAAATCTCCCCGGCTTCGGCAAACTTCGTGTCACGATCCTCCGTGCCTGCCATGAACAGCTTCGGCACCCCGATCTTCCCCACCGCATCAACCACCTGCAAATCCCCGACCCGGCAACCGATCCGCAACGGCAGCTGAAGGGTAAGCAGCGGCGACAAACAGCGGGCGAACCTACCCAGGCGGATTTCGATTCGATCCTTTGTGGCCTCCTCAATGGTGGGATAGACCATTTCCAAAACGAGGGCCTGCACCTCCAAAGCAGGGCGGGCCAAAGCGGCGGCGGCGGCTCCCATTGAAACGCCGAGCACGCCGACCGGCTTGCCAGGAAACCGTTGTTTTACAAAAGCCACGGCAGCTCGGGAGTCAAGACTTTCCAAGTGGCCAAAGATGATGCGGGCTCCTGGACTTTCTCCATGAGCCTGAAAATCAAACATCAAGACGGCATAGCCGGCCGCCTTGAGCATTTGGGCACGGGTCACAAGAGTGGTCTTGTCGGAGCGCACGCCATGCTGCAAAACCACAACCCCGCGGTTGGTCACCGAAGCCGCCAGCCAGCCGTGAATGGTCGAGCCGCTGACGCTGGGAAAAGTGACGGCTTCGACGACCAGATTGGCTGGCATCTGCGTGGCATGGTTATGGGCGCGGCAGAGATCTGCCCCAATCACCCACACTGCCACCAAGGCCGCAACCAGTAGCAGTATGGCGGCAATCCCAAAGCGCTTTCCCTGACTCAATCCCCTCCCCCTCATGCCTGCAATGCAGCGAGCTTTTCCTCCATGTCATGGGCGATCAGCGGCTCGATCAGATCATCAATATCGCCGTCGATAAAATTGGAGAGGTTGTAAAGCGTGACCTCAATGCGGTGATCAGTGACGCGGTTCTGGGGGAAATTGTAGGTGCGGATTTTCTCGTTGCGCTCGCCGGTGCCAACCTGCTGTTTTCGGTTGGCGGCGTATTTGGCGTTTTCCTCGGCGATCTTGCGTTCCAGCAACCGCGAACGCAGGACGGTCATGGCGCTGGCCCGGTTTTTGATCTGCGAACGCTCGTCCGCACAGCGCACAATCAGCCCGCTGGGCTTGTGCTGAATCTGCACCGCCGAGTCGGTGGTGTTGACGCCCTGACCGCCCTTGCCGGAGGCTCGGCACACGCTCACCTCGATATCCTCGGGCCGGATCTCGACATCCACCTCTTCGGCCTCGGGCAGAACGGCCACGGTGGCGGTGCTGGTGTGAATCCGGCCCTGCGCTTCGGTGGCCGGAACCCGCTGGACCCGGTGCACACCGCTCTCGTATTTAAGCCGCTTATAGACATCGGTGCCGGTAATGGTGAAAACAATCTCCCGGAATCCTCCCAGATCGGAGGAATTCGAGTCGAGGGTCTCCAGTTTCCACCCCTGTTTCTCCGCATAACGGCAGTACATCCGGTAAAGGTCCGCAGCGAAAAGCGCGGATTCCGAACCGCCCGCCCCAGCGCGGATTTCGACGATGGTGTTGCGCGAGTCAGTGGGGTCGGGTGGCACGAGGCCCAATTGGAACCGCTTGGAGAGCCGCTGTTCCTCGGCTTCGAGCCGGGCGACTTCCTCGCAGGCAAGCTGGGCCAGTTCGGATTCGGGGGATTCGCTCAGGAGCAAGAGGCGGTTTTCGGCAAGTTCCTGGACCGCTTTTTGGTAGGCGTTGCCTTGGGCGACCAGTTCCTTCAACCGCGCGTATTCCCTGGACAATTCCTGCGCCCGCTGGGGGTGATCAAACGCTTTCGGGTCGCTGAGGGCAGCCTCAAGCTCCGCAAAGCGGCGGGAGAACTTGTCAATGTGCGGACGAAAATCCATGGGCAAAGGGGCTTCTCAAATTGGCTGAGGGCAGGATTACGGCCCGGGCCTGCTCCTTCTCCGCAGTCAAATGCCCGCCGGAAACAAACAAATGACCGACCCGGGTGGGGGCCGGAAAAGCAAGCGCCCGCGGATCCGAAGCCGACGGAACCGCGGGCGCTGCCGGAAAAACTACTTTTTCTTCTTCTTTGTCGCCGCAAACGCCTCCTGGGCAGCCTGCGTCTTGGCGGCGCGCTGCTGGAACTTGTCCACGCGACCCGCGGTGTCGACGAACTTCTGCTGTCCGGTGTAAAAGGGATGGCAAACGTTGCAAATGCCCACGATGGTCGTGGACTTGGTGGAGCGGGTCTTGATCACGTTGCCGCAGGCGCAACGGATTTCCGCATCCAGATATTTCGGATGAATGTCAGCTTTCATAAAAGGCCTTCCATCCTACCATTCAGAGCGCCGAAGACAAGCAGGAAATTACAGCCGGAAGAGGATCGCCGCTCTCCACGGCAAATCCACCCGTTGAAAGATACCGAAAGGGGGAAAAGCGTCTCGAAAACCTTTGCTTCGGTTTTGCGGCGCGGTAAAACTACCCTGAAAACGGAATAGAAAACTTATGCTAAATGATCTGGGTGAATTGAAAGAACTGGTCGCCGCCATCAAGGCCGATCATCAGGCGCAAAAAGAAAAAGAACGGCGCGAATCGTGGGTCAAATACGTCTCTCTCTCGATGATTTTTCTCGCGGTGCTCGCGGCCGTCGCCACCCAGCGGGCCGGCGGCCTCTCCTCGGCGGTCATGAAACAACTCAACGAGGCAACCTTCAACCAGACCAGTGCCTCGGACCAGTGGTCCTTTTACCAGGCCAAGTCCATAAAGGAAAACCTCTATCAACTGGAGCGCGAACGCCTCTCCGCCACTGCCGGGATCGACCCCAAAACCCTGGCCACCATGGACGCGAAGCTGCTGAAGTATGCCGGGGAGAAGAAGGACATTACCAAGCTGGCCAAGGATTTTGAGGAGCGGCGAGACGAGGCTCGCGCCAAGGCCGGCCGGGCGGCAGATCTGGGCGGCAAAATGGGGCTCGTGGTTTCGGTGTTCCAGATCGCCATCGCGCTGGGCGGCATCTGTATGGTCATGAAGAAGCGCTGGCTGTGGTTCGCCTCCCTGCTGGCCGGCAGCGCGGCGGCGGCTCAAATGACCCACTTGATGCTCCTGAAATTCTAACCGCCACAGGGCGCGATACACCGTTGAGCTTCAACTCAAGTCGTGGGAGACTCGCCCGGCACCATGAGCGTTCAAGTTAAAATTTGCGGCATCACCAGCATCGCCGACGCACTGACCGCTGCCCAGGCGGGTGCGGACATGATTGGACTCATGTTTTATGAAAAAAGCCCCCGGCACATAGCGCCTGGATTGGCCGCGCAAATCGCCCGCTCCCTGCCCCCCTTTGTTGTCAGGGTGGGCGTCTTTGTCAATCCCACCGAAAACGAAGTGCTCCGCGCAATTGGCGAATGCGGGGTTTCTCTCCTGCAATTCCATGGAGACGAAACGCCTGAATTCTGCACCGGTTTTGGCATGATGAGCATGAAAGCCTTCCGTATCCGGGACGAAACCTCGCTGGCGCCCCTGCCCGTTTTCCCGACCGACGCCTATTTGCTGGACGCGTATTCCGCCGGCGGACTGGGCGGGACGGGGGAGAAGTTCAACTGGGATTTGGCCGTTGCGGCCAAGCGTTTCGGAAAGCCCGTTTTCCTGGCCGGCGGCCTCACTCCGGACAATGTGGCGGCCGCGGTCCGTCAGGTGCGCCCCTTCGGAGTCGATGTGTCCAGCGGTGTGGAGTCAACCCCGGGTTGCAAAGATGCCGCAAAGGTCCGGGCGTTCATCGCCGCAGCCAAGAGCGTTTAACCCCCGCGCGGCGCTCGCGGCGTCTCCGTATCAAATAAACCTTTGCCTCGGCTCCTCTTTCCATGAAAATCAGCCTATGAGTTCAGTTGTTTCAGAAACGTTGCCCGATGCCCAAGGCCACTTCGGCCAATATGGGGGACGCTATGTCCCCGAGACCCTGATGCACCCGCTGCAGGAACTGGAGGCCGAATATTTCCGGGCCCGGCAGGATCCGGAATTCCAGCTCGAACTCTCCTATTATCTCAAGGAATTTTGTGGACGCCCGACACCCCTCTACTTTGCAGAGCGACTGACTCGCGAACTGGGCGGAGCCAAGATCTATCTCAAGCGCGAAGATCTTCTCCACACCGGAGCGCACAAGATCAACAACGCCCTGGGCCAGATCCTGCTGGCCAAGCGCATGGGCAAAACCCGCATCATCGCCGAAACGGGCGCCGGACAGCACGGTGTGGCTACGGCCACGGTGAGCGCCATGTTCGGCATGAAGTGCGTCATCTACATGGGGGCCGTGGATTGCGAGCGGCAGATGCTTAACGTCTACCGCATGAAAATGCTCGGCGCGGACGTGGTGCCGGTGCAGGCGGGCCAGAAAACCTTGAAGGAGGCGGTCAACGAGGCCATGCGCGACTGGGTCAGTAATATCCGCGGCACGCATTACATTCTCGGCACAGCTTATGGCGCCCACCCCTACCCGCTCATGGTGCGGAATTTTCAGCGCGTTATTGGCGATGAAGCCCGCGCCCAGATTTTGGAAAAGGAAAAACGCCTCCCGGATCTGCTGCTCGCCTGCGTCGGTGGCGGATCCAATGCCATCGGCCTGTTTTATCCCTTTCTGGACGATACCAGCGTGAAGATGGTGGGCGTGGAAGCGGGCGGCCTAGGAATCCAGCCTGAACAGCACGCGGCCCGATTCCAAGGTGGATCGCTGGGTGTTTTGCAAGGCACCCGCAGCTACATTCTGCAAGATGAGTTCGGCCAAATTCAATCTACCCATAGTGTCAGCGCGGGATTGGACTATGCCGCCGTGGGGCCGGAGCATGCGTTCCTTCGTGATGCCAACCGGGTGGAATACACCTACGCCACCGACGATCAGGCACTTGAGGCATTCATGAAACTGGCCCGGACTGAGGGAATCATTCCGGCGCTCGAAAGTTCCCACGCTATTGCCGAGTGCATGGTGCGTGCGCCAAAAATGGGTAAGAACGAGTTGATCATTGTGAATCTGTCAGGCCGCGGCGACAAGGATGTGGCCCAAGTGGCACCCAAGGTCGGGTTGCAAATGCCAAAGTAACCTCGGAAGACCGATCATTCGAGTGAGCCGGCACGAAGGCGAAAACCAACCTGACTTGGTCTGGCTGAAGGACGGCAGGATGGAAATCCGCCTCGCCGAAACGACAAAACGGCGCGCGCCAGAGCCCGTTTTCTTCCGCTTATAGTATTTGTATTGCACGCGGCTGAAATCCGCCTTTGATCACTCCTTGCATGAACCAAATTCTCCCCTGACCACCAATCTCTTTCCGATCTGGGTGCCGACAGCCGGCGCACTCGCCCTGGCACATCCCGCCTGGTTCACCTGGTTCAGAGGTGCATTCAGTACGTGGAGTCTCGCTCCCATCATGCCCGGCATGGGGATCACACTGACGCTGGAAGATTTCAAAAGGCCGGTGTAAATTTCTTTCTGTAAATTGCTTTCTTTCCCTGCTGCTTCGCCCCTTTGGGGTGAGGCGAACC
>CAIQOK010000129.1 GCA_903873415.1 uncultured Verrucomicrobiota bacterium
AAAGAAAAACATTGAGATCAAACTAAAGAAGTTCTTCACTGCTCCGGGCAACCTGAATCGTGAGGCAGCGAAGCTCTAATGACTCCAGCCTCCGGTAACATTTAGCCGTGAGTCAAAACGGAGGTCGACTTAACGATTGTCCGCCGTTGAAACATGACAGCGCGCTTCCCGGTGACCGACGGATTAACATTATTCCCGCCCCCCGCCCTGCTTGCCAAGCCGGCACTAATCCGCTTTCCTATGCCTATGTTTCCCTATATCGCGTTGGCTGCGGACAAACCTTGGCAGCCTGGACCCTATAACGGCGTTGAACTGAAAATCCTCCATAAAGACGAGAACACCGGCGGAGTCGTGGTCCTGCGCAAATTCAAGGCCGGCTCCCTTATCCCGGCCCACACCCATCCGGACGCCAACGAATGGGCTTACGTGCTGTCGGGCGATTGGGAGGAATCGGGCAAGACCTACGGTGCGGGCGCGCTGTTTTTCGCTCCAAAAGGCCTGCAACACGGCCCACACACCGCCCGCTGCGAGGTCGTCAGCCTGACAATCTTCGACGGACCGCTTACCGTGGCCTGAAAAGCAAAGCGCGCAGGATTGACCGGGTGCGGGAAAAAAACGGTTTTTTCCAAAGCCCGCTCAATAAACGGCCGGCCCAAACCCGCCCGCCCCTGAACGCGGTTTTCCAAGCCGCTTTGCCCCGATCCGCGCTTGCACGGCTCCTCCTGATGACTATGCTGTCAACCATGACGGCAATATCAGTTGACGCAGACAATCCGAGCATCATCGCCGCGCTGGGTCGGCGCGTGTTGAGCGGCGGTCAGATTTCACGCGACGAGGCTTTGCGCCTCTTCCAGCTCGAAACCTCCGCCGACATCCTCGATTTGCTCTCATGGTCCAATCGCATCCGCGAAAAGTTCAAGGGCAACAAGATCCATCTCTGCTCCATCGTCAACGCCAAGGCTGGCGCATGTTCGGAAAACTGCAGCTTCTGCGCCCAGTCGTCCCATTACCAAACCGGCTCTCCAAAATACGGGTTTGTGGACCCCGAACCGGTGGCCGATGCGGCGGCGGAAGCGGACAAAAACCACGTCACCGCCGTCGGACTGGTCGCCGCATGGAAAGGCCTCAACGAAGGCCCCCTGCTCGACGAAGTCTGCGACCGCATCAAGGAGTTAAAATCGGGCGGCAAGACCAGACCCGATGCCTCGCTGGGCATCATCAAGAAACAGGCTGTGGCCAACCGCCTCAAAGAGGCGGGGCTGGAATGTTACGGCCACAATTTGGAGAGCTCGCGCCGTTTCTTCCCGCAAACCTGCTCCACACACACCTACGACGAACGCCTTGAAACCATTGGCTATCTCAAAAAATCCGGCATTAAAATTTGCTCCGGTGGCATCATCGGCATGGGCGAGTCCCGCGAGGACCGCTGCGACCTGGCCTTTGAATTAAAAGCCATCGGCGCCAACGTCGTCCCGGTCAATATTCTCAATCCCATCCCCGGCACCCCGTTCGCCAAAAACGAGCCCCTGCCTGTGCTGGAAATCCTCAAGACCATCGCCTGCTTCCGCTTCATCCTGCCTCGGCAGGAAATCATGATTGCCGGTGGCCGCACGGTCAACCTGCGGGATGCCCAAAGCATGGTTTTCATGGCCGGCGCCAGCGCCCTGATGGTCGGCAATTATCTCACAACACTCAATCAATCCGTGGAGAAAGACTTGCAGATGCTCAAAGACCTCGGCCTGGATCCCAATTGGGACAGTCACGATTTCAGTGATCAGGAAGAGAAGGCTTGCGGCTGCGACCAGGAAATTTGCCAGACCGAAACTGTTCCGGAGTGAATTATTTTTGAGGTGCGGGGTGGTTCGGAAAGAACGCTCCCCTTCGACCTGTTTTTGCGGTTCAAAGTCTTTTTCAATAATAGCAGACACCCCGGCCCGATGCCCGGTGCGGCATATTGCCACCCTCAAAAAACATCCTCTCAACAGCGCAGATGGCCTAAACCGCCTTTTCTATCCGCCACTGTCTGGCGCCCGGGAATCCGGGTTGCGAAATTCAGGATAAAACCAAATGCAGAAACCGCAACAGGCTGATTTCCAGATGGTTTGCCTTTATTCCATAGCACTGAACCCGTTTTGGATTCCTGGATTGATCCGCAACCGGATCCGGACTGCACTGATATTGCGCCGCTCGATGGCTTTGGAGCCAGCACTTGGAGATGCGACACGACCGCGGTTTGCGACACCAGATTGTGCTTCCAAGTTCCCGTTTTTAGAAGGAGGATAAGTCCTCACAGACAATCAAGCATACACGTTCAAACGAAGGTAAAATTATGGGACTCCTGGATTATCTGAAATCTCAGTTCCTCGAAATCATCGAATGGCAGGACGACTCGCGCGACACTCTCTCCTACCGCTATCCTGATCAGGATCGGGAGATAAAAAACGGCGCGCAGCTCATCGTCCGCGAGGCGCAGATCGCCCAGTTCATCTATCTAGGCCAGTTCGGCGACACTTTCGGTCCGGGCAAATACACGCTCAACACCGACAACATCCCTGTCCTTTCCACCCTTAAGGGCTGGAAATACGGCCTGCATTCCCCGTTCAAGGCCGACCTCTATTACGTCAACACCCGCCTTTTCAGTGGGAACAAATGGGGCACCGCCAACCCTGTCATGCTGCGCGATGCCGATTTCGGCGTTGTCCGCGCCCGGGCCTATGGCATCTACGATTTCAAGGTGACCGACGTGAAAATCTTCCTCAAGGAGGTTGCCGGCACGGATGACCATTTCCGGCTGGACGAATTTTCCGACACGATGCGTTCGCGCATCGTCAGTGTGTTCACCGATGCGCTGGCCTCGGCCAAAATCCCGGTGCTCGATGTGGCCTCGCGCTACAACGATTTGGGAGCGGCGCTCCTGCCGCTAATCAACCCCCAGGTCACCACCAAATACGGCATTGAAATCACCAGCTTTGTGATCGAGAACGTCTCGGTCCCGCCGGAGGTGGAGCAGGCGATCGATAAGCGCAGTAGCATGGCGGCGGTGGGCAACCTGAACGACTACGTGAAATTTCAGATGGCCCAATCGCTGACCAATGGCAACGGGGTGTCCGGAGGATTGGCTGGTGCCGGTGCCGGACTGGGGGCGGGCTTGGCACTAGGACAACAGATGCTCGCGGCAATGAACCAGCCGCAAACCACTCCGACCGCCGCGTTGGCAGGCGGTGTGCCTCCGGTCATTTCCAGCGCCGCAATCGAGCTTCTAGGTTCCGCCGATGTGGCGCGCGTTCTAGGCGTCAGCGAGGCCGACGTAATAGCCACGCTTGAAAAAGGCGAACTCAAAGGCAAAAAAATCGGCTCGACTTGGCGCGTGACGAAAACGGGGCTGGATGAGTTTTTAAAATCCTAAACACACTTTTACGGCAGCCCGGCAAATACAAATCCAACAGCCCAACCCTCCGCTCATAGCAAGCGGCTTGGCCGCAGACTGGAACCATTTGTCACCGCCCCCCCAGTTCAACCCCGGCACTCAAGCCCAAGGAATGAGCGGCAGGTTTTCAGTAAGCCATGCCACCGCCAAATATTCCTTCACCCCTAAAAACTCCGGCCGTCTCCCGCCTCGATCCTATGCCTGAAGCCACAGCCCGGAAGAAATTCTCCTGCCCGGCTTGCGGCGCCGAGGCCGGGTGGAATCCCGCCAAAAAACTGCTTGTCTGCCCCTTCTGCGCCACCACCTCGCCCGCACAGGCCGAACTCTCGCCCACAGGCACAGAAGTCATCACCGAGCATGACCTGGTGGCGGCCCTGCGCAGCATCCCCGATTCCCAACGCGGCTGGCAGGCGGACAAGACCTCCGTCAAGTGCCAAAGCTGTCAGGCCATCTCCGTCTTCGACGCCGCCCGGGTCGGCCAGCGCTGCGATTTCTGCGGATCATCGGCCCTCGTGCCTTACGAAGAAATCAAGGAGGCATTCCGCCCGGAAAGCCTGCTGCCAATGAAGATCAGCGAGACGGCCGTGCGCGACACGATCCGTCAATGGTATGGAAGCCGCTGGTTCGCCCCAAACCGGCTCGGCCGGGGCGCGCTCACGGATACCGTCAAGGGGCTCTACATTCCCTACTGGACCTTCGACGCAAAGGTCCATGCCGAGTGGACGGCCGAGAGCGGCTATTACTTCTACGAAACGGAAATCTATACGGACCAGAACGGCCGCACCCAGACCCGGCAGGTCCGGCAGATCCGCTGGGTGCCCAGCGCCGGATCCCTGGATCATTTCTTCGACGACAAGCTGGTTCCCGCCTCACGCGGAGTGCAGCCGGAAATGTTGCGCAAGATCGAGCCCTTTCCCACCACCCAGGATCTCGTTCCCTACAATGCCGGTTATCTCTCGGGTTGGGTTGTCGAACGCTACCAGATCGATCTCCTGGCCGCCGCCGCGCAAGCCCGGGGGCAAATGGACGAGGAAATGGTCCGGCTCTGTGCTGAACAGGTGCCCGGCGACACCCATCGGGACTTGCAGGTGGCCGACGACTATTCAGGCCAGACATTCAAGCACATCCTGGTCCCGATCTGGCTGCTTACCTATCACTACGGAAACCGAAACTATCAGGTCGTCATCAATGGATATACAGGCGTCATTGCCGGCGGCTACCCAAAGAGCTGGGTTAAAATACTGCTCGCTGTGCTGGCAGCCCTGGCATTGCTGGGATTGATCGCACTCGTGGCTAATCAGCGCTGATCCAGCGCCTTTTCCAAACCCGGTAACCGGCGAGGTTGCAAGAACAAAACAGAGAGCGTTGCCCGGCCTGAAGACAACAACTTCCCCGCCGGGAGTGGGTTCGAAAAACGTCTCTTTTTTCCGCCGTTTTTTTGGAGCCGGAGCTTGGAACTTCAGACTACATCCATCTCCGCCAATTTGTTGGCGGCCTGCTCCCACTGGGGTGTGGCTTCCGCCAAACGGTCCTGTACTCCGACCAGTTCCCGGTTTATCTGGGCCGCGCGCCCTGGGGTGCTGTAAGTCTCCGAACTTTCCAACTCGGCGGCCAGCTCGGCTTGCTTCTGCTCAAGTTCCTGGATGGTTTTTTCGAGGCGATGAACCAACTGCTGCTGCTCTTTGCGTCCGCCGGAACGCGCCTGACGCTGCTGCGCCTCGAGCCGCTTCTGCTCTTTGCGGTCAACCCCGGTTTTCGGGACCGCCTTCTGGGACGTCGCGGCTTTGGCACCCGCCGTCAAGGCGTGCCGGGCCGACAATGCCTTTGTCTTGTCGAGGTAATATTGATAGCCGCCCGGATAATGGGTGAGCTGACCGGCGTTGACGTGAACGACGCGGTTGGCCAGGGCGCGGATGAAATAAACATCGTGGCTGATGAAAACCAGCGTGCCCTCGAACTGGTCCAGCGCAAAGACCAGCGCATCAATGCTCGACATGTCCAAGTGCGTGGTCGGCTCGTCCATGAGCAGGAGGTTGGGCGGATCAAGCAGTAGCTTGACCAGGGCGAGCCGGCTTTTCTCGCCACCGCTGAGCACACTGACTTTTTTGAAAACATCGTCCCCGACAAAAAGGAAGCTGCCCAGCAGAGTGCGCACAAACTGCTCCGTAACCCGGGAGGGGGTGTCGAGCGCCTCCTCCAACACCGTGCGGCTCAAGTCGAGCATGTCAACGCGGTACTGCGAATAGTAGCCGGCCTTGGCGTTATGCCCCAACTCCCGCGTCCCGGCCGACGGTTTCAGAGTGTCCCCCAGAATTTTGAGCAGGGTTGATTTACCCGCGCCATTCGGACCGACCAGCACTGTGCGCTGTCCGCGTTCCGTCTCGAAATCAATCCCGCTATAGACCACGTTTTGGCCGTAGGCAAAATGGATGTTCTTCAGCGTGATGGCCTTCAACCCGCTGCGCTGCGGCTGGGGAAAGATGAAACTCACCTTGCGCGCCTCGCTGCTCGGGGCCTCGATCTTTTCCATGCGGTCGATCTGCTTGAGCTTGCTCTGCGCCTGGGACGCCTTGGAAGCCTTGGCCCCAAAGCGGTCGGCAAAGTCCTGCAGCCGCTCGATCTCCCGCTGCTGATTCTTGTAAGCCGCGAGCAACTGGGCCTCCGACGCCTCCCGCTGCACCAGGAACTCGTCGTAGTTCCCACGATAGCGGATGAGTTTGCTCTGGCGGATCTCCACAATTCCCCCAACCAACGCGTTGAGAAACTCACGGTCATGCGAGATGACCAGTATCGCTCCCGGGTAGTTGATCAAATATTCTTGGAACCAGATCAGCGATTCCAAGTCCAGATGGTTGGTGGGCTCGTCCAGAATAAGCAGGTCGGGTTCTTGGGCGAGCAACCGGGCCAAATGGGCGCGCATAACCCAGCCCCCGCTCATTTCCCGGGCGGGCCGATCGAAATCCTTCACCCGAAAGCTCAGACCGGCCAGAATCTGCTTGGCCTTGGCCTCCAACTGGTAGCCCCCCAGCTCATTGAACCGGTCGTGCACATCATCATGAATCTCCTCAGGATGCACCGAAGCCACCTCCGGATGCCCCGCGTCCCAAGCCTGGATGATCCGGCGCAGCTTGGTCATTTCCGGCGACACCGACATCGCCAGCTCCGTCACCGTCTCGTCGCCGATGGGCATGCTTTCCTGGGGCAAATGACCAATGGAGATGTTCCGCTCCAGGATCACCTCGCCATCGTCCGCCTCTTCCTCCCCGAGAATCAAGGACAGGAGTGTGGATTTGCCCGCGCCGTTCGGGCCGACAAGCCCAAGGCGGTCACCGCGATTGAGCTGCAGCGTGACATCAGCAAACAGAACACGACCACCATACGCTTTGGAAATACCGGCCAAGGTTAACATAAAAAGACAGACTCTACGGTGTGCGGCCGGAAACTCAAGGATTCCTTGCAGCAATACGCTCTGGCAGGCTAACGGACCGGGTGTCTGAGCTTGGCATTCTGATGCTTAGCAACGCTCCTGCGCTCGAGCGCGGCGAAAACCAGTCCGGCACGGAATTGGTTTGAGTTTGGGCATCCGGTTTTTTAATGATTGGGTCATGAACGTGTTTGTCACCGGCGGCGCGGGATATATCGGATCGGTCTGCACCGAGGAACTTCTCAATGCCGGACATGCCGTCACGGTCTATGATAACCTCACCGAAGGACACCGCTCCGCGGTGGATCCCCGGGCCGACTTTGTCCTAGCCAAGCCGGAAACCGAAGGCGACATACTCCAAGCCGTCCGAGCCGCCCGGCCGGACGCTATCCTGCACTTCGCAGCCAACGCGCTCGTGGGGGAATCGATGACCAACCCAAAGAAGTATTTCCACAACAACCTCGTCAACGCACTCAAGCTTGCCGATGCCGCCGTCGAGTGCGGGGTCAAAAAATTCGTCTTCAGCTCAACCTGCGCCACTTACGGACCACCCGACCGGGTGCCGATGACAGAAGACCTGCCCCAGCGCCCCATCAACCCTTACGGGGAAGCCAAGTTAATGTTCGAGAAGGTGCTGATCTGGTATTCGCAGATCTACCACCTGGATTTCATCGCCTTCCGGTATTTCAACGCTGCGGGCGCCAGCGGCCACTTCGGCGAGCATCACCGCATTGAAACCCACCTCATCCCCAACGTCCTCCAGGTGGCCCTCGGTCGGAAATCCCATTGCGAAATCTTCGGAACCGATTACCCCACCCCCGACGGCACCTGCATCCGCGATTACATCCACATCAAAGATCTGGCCCAAGCGCACATGCTCGGCCTGCATCCGGGCCGCAGCGGCTTCTACAATCTGGGAAACGGGGATGGCTACTCCGTCCGCGAGGTGATTTCGATGTGCGAAAAGGTGACAGGCAGGAAAATACCCACGGTGGAGAAACCCCGCCGTGCCGGCGACCCGCCCCGCCTTGTGGCATCGGCCGAGAAAGCCATCCGCGAATTGGGCTGGAAACCTCAATTCCCCAAGCTGGAAGAGATCGTCGCTACCGCGTGGGCCTGGCACAAGACACATCCCGACGGCTATCCTGATTGACGGAGCCCATTTCTGGGCCGACATCGACGGGACTGGCCGGAGGATCTCTTGAAACGTCGGTTCATAGGGAAAGCATCGCACGGGCAACGCCTGCCGGAGATGCTTTTCCGCCGCTCCTTGATTTCAGCGAAAGCCGCGGGCGATTTTGTGCGGACTCATCCACAAACCCGGCTTCAGGCAAGCCGAAGATCAAGCCAGTCCAACAGTCCATCCTCCCGCCCAGGCAGGGAAATAATTCCCGGAAAGCCTGTTCGGCCTTTGAACGACTGAAACCTTGAGGTTCGCAAATTGTTGTTGATCAACCCGGCGCGATCTGAATGCCTCCGGAAAGGGGCCGCGGGATTAGTTCATTTGACTCTTTCCGTTCCGGTTGATTTTGCATTGAATCAACGCCATGAACCGCCGCCCTGCTCCATTTCTTTGCGTACTGCTCCTTTTCACGATCCCAACCTTGACTGGTATGAGCGCTTTGCCGGCAAACCCCGATCATGCCGTGGTGACATTCAACACCCCACGAATCTTCCCAAAAATCGCCACACTCGAACAATGGCAGCAGCGTGCTCACACAATCCGGGAACAGGTTCTCATCAGCTCGGGACTTTGGCCTCTGCCCCAAAAGACACCGGTCTGCGCCCGGGTGTTCGGAAAAATCGAGCGCGACGGATACAGCATTGAAAAGGTTTTTTTTCAGACCTATCCGGGCTTTTTCCTTGCAGGCAACCTCTACCGCCCGGCTCGGCATGGACTTGGCCCTTTTCCAGCCATACTCAATCCGCACGGACATTTTTCCACCGGCCGAATGACCGACACCCGGGACAACAGCACCGCCGCGCGCTGCATCGGCTTTGCGAGACGGGGCATGGTCGCGTTCTCCTACGACATGGTCGGCTACAACGACAGCCGTTTTCCAGGCGCGGCGCCGGATCGTGATTTCCATCAGGCACACGTGACATTCGGCACGAACCGCACCGATCAGCTCTGGAGCATCAGTCTTCTGGGACTACAAACCTGGAACAGCATCCGCGCTCTGGATTTTCTGGAGTCTTTGCCGGACGTGGACGCAAAACGTCTGGCCTGCACCGGGGAATCGGGCGGGGCTACCCAGGTCTGCATGCTGGGGGCGGTGGATGACCGGCTCACGGCCCAAGCGCCCGTTGTTATGGTCAGCCATAGCATGCAGGGCGGATGTGCCTGTGAAAACGCTCCGGGCCTGCGCATCGAGTATTCCAACCCGGAAATTGCCGCCGCGGCCGCGCCGCGGCCGCAAATCCTAGTAGCGGCGACAGGCGATTGGACGAGAACCACGCTGGAAGTGGAGGGCCCGGCTCTGGACAAAATCTATGCACTCTGCGGCGCGCCGGAACGTTTACGCTACGTCCGGTTCGATTCCGGCCATAACTATAACCAGACCAGCCGCGAGGCGGTTTATGGATGGTTTGACCGTTGGTTGCTCCGGCACTCCGAAGCGGGGCCGGCCCATGAGCAACCCTATGCAAAGGAGCCCGATGCCCTGCTCCGTGTTTTCCCGGACAACTTACCCGCCACCGCGCTCTCCGAGAAACAGCTGGCCCAAGAGCTCAAGCAGATTCACCAAAGCCAATGGAACGCGCTTCTACCCGGGAACAAAGATGATTTCGCGAATTTCACCCGCCAGATTTCCCCAGCATGGAGGCACGTCATGCAACTGGAATCCCCCGAAAGCACCGCCATCACCCATGACCGGCTGGACAAAAATCAATGCACTATTTCCCATTTGGATTTCAAACACCCCGGGGAACCGGAAAAACTCTCCGCCCTGCTCTTTGAGCCTATCCGCCAGAGAACCGATCACTCCGGGCGCTCATTGACGGTCGTACTCGCCGGCCCCGATCCTCTGCCCGGCTGTTTGGACCGGGACAGGAATCCAAGAGGGCTGATACGAAAACTTTTGACAAAGGGTTGCCGGGTATTGGCCATCAATCGCTTTTCCAGCGGCGCCATACAAGACCAGTTTGGAAGCTTTTTCACAACCTACAACCGGACCTTTCTTCAGAACCGCGTTCGTGATTTGGCCGGGGTCTGCGGGCAATGCCGCTCACTCACACCGGGAAAACCCTCCAGAGTCGTGCTCTGGGGCATGGGTCCCGCCGGAACCTGGTCGCTGCTCGCGGCACCGGCGGCGGATGCTGTGGTTGCCGACGCCGCGCAACTCCCAGTTCTGGAGGATGATGCACTTTTGTCACCAGAGCTCTTCTGTCCTGGCATTCGAACCATTGGCACCTTGGAGGGCGCGGCGATGCTGGCCGCACCGAATCCGCTGCTCTTGCATAACACTGGAGAAAACTATCCAATCAAGGGAATCCAATCGGCCTACCAATCGATCGGAGCCTTGAAAAAAATCCGGATTGAGTCTCAGCCAGTGAGCGAGGAATCAGTCCTGAAATGGCTCTTGAATTTATGAGCCGGTGGGAATGACGGAGGAGACGCGCAAGCCCTTCGGGTCGGGGCACTCGACTGTCCACAATAGTCAACGAGTCTCCTCAACACTTGGTAATAGTGGTGCCGGTGGTGGGACTCGAACCCACACGACTTTTGATGGTCCCAGGATTTTAAGTCCTGTGCGTCTGCCATTTCGCCACACCGGCAACCCAATGTTTACAGGTATTTCGTGAGCATTTGAAAATGTCCGCTTGACGTTGTGCTACCATTTGTGCTACTTTAACGCCATGAAACGTAACGCAAGCCAACGCAGCAGCGAAAGCAGCACAAACATCAGCGCACAAGTTCATTCTCACGCCCCTACGTTCGCAAAAGTTCTCGACGGACGCAAGCAACCTGTGCGCGGACTCTGGCAACGCGGAGCGCGATTTTACGCGCAACTCAGCGTTGAGGACTTCAGCACCGGCGAAAAGCGCGTGCGCCGTGTGCCCCTGGTAAACAGCGAGGGCAACCCGGTCGAGACGGTCGCCCAAGCCATCGCGGAATTGAACCGGCTGCGAACGCAGCGCAGCGACGACACACTGCCCAAACTCGGACGCACGCCGACCTTTGCCGATTATGCCGATGCCTACCTTGCCGGAATCAAGACCGGGCAGGGGACAAAGAAACCCGGCACCATCGCCAAAGAGGAAAGCACGCTGGCGCTCTGGAAGAACCATCTCGGCGGAATCCGGCTCGACAAGATCAGGCCGGCACACGTCGCCGGCTTTATGAAGAAACGGCTGGCCGCTGACATCAGCAAGCGCACGGTCAAGCTGGACATCATCGCGCTGCGTAACGTCTTGAAACAGGCCCGCGACGTGGAGGAACACATCACCGAGCTACCCATCCCGCCCGGCATTAACCGGGAGTTGAAATCCACGGCCCCGACGCGGGAGCTATTCACGCCCGAGGAACTCGAAACGCTCTGCCAGGCCGCGATGGACAATAAAACGGACGGCACACCCGTCACCAAGAACGGCCAGCAGTTCACCGACTACTTGCGGCTTATGGCTTACTGCGGTGCCCGGCGAAATGAAACCCTTGCGCTGCGCTGGGCCGACGTGGATTTCAAGCGGGAGCAACTCACCATTGGCGCAGACGGCAACACCAAGAACTCGACCTCCCGGACGGTGGATTTCAACCCGGCGCTGAAAAATCACTTGCTCGCCATGCGAAAACGTCGCGCCCCTGATTCACAATGGCTCTTTCCGTCACCGCAGCGAGGCGACAAGGATATTCACGCCATGAGCTTTCGGGAATCGTTGGAACTCGCCCGCGCTCACGCCAAAATCCGGCACGTCGGCTTCCATGACATGCGACACTTGTTCATTAGCTTCTGCGTCATGTCGGGAATTGATTACATGACGATTGCGAAATGGGTCGGACACCGCGACGGCGGAATCTTGATCGGCAAAGTCTATGGGCACCTCGCGGACACCCACACCAAAGCACAGGCGCAGCGCGTAAACTTTGGGCCTGCCATTCTCGCCGAGGCTGCCAACTATTAGCCAATGAACGAAAGCCACATGACCCTGTTGCGGGACTGGAAGCGTTCACGGTAGGGAGGATTTCACGCGACGCGGGGCGTGCGAAGGTTTGGAAAACTCGCCCGCCTCAGCGCGGCGCAGAAACTTCTCCATGCCCTGGCGGGTGATATATGGCTTGCCCGCGATGTTCGTGATGCCGTCGAGCCAGCCGAGTTGCCGCCAGCGCCAGATCGTGGGAGGTGTCCGGCCAAGCTCCCGGCCCCATTTGTTGAGCGAGACGAGAGCGGGAGTTTGCGCGTCACCGATTGGCAGTTCGATAACCCTCTCAGCCACGACCGCCTTGCTCATTGTGCGCTGTGTGTTCACTTCTGTTCGCTCTTTCCCCTGCTCATTTTGCAAAACAAAGCCATTCATTCTGCCCCTCCCGGTTCTGATTTCGACTCGGTGCTCACGTCAACGTCTATGGCAATCGGGACGGTGACGGGATGCCCCAGGCGCGTAGCCTGAAGCCGTTGAAGTTCGTGCAAGTCACGGTGGAACTGGCGGGACAGGTGCGATTCGTATCGCTGAATCTTTTCCAGCGTCTCGGTGTCCGGCAACAGGTGTTCGCGCCGATATTCATTCACGCGCGCCTGTGCTTCCTTCGCTGTTTGGTAGCTTTGGCCCCATTCTGCGGCTGCACGGTCAGAAAGTGTCCGCAAGAGTTCTTCAAAGGGCTTTCCGTGCTGTTCGCTCAGACCCCGAATAGGTTGGCGAATCAGGCCCACATTCCACGCTTCCGGCGCTGGTAACTGCTCCCAATAGCCATCAAACTGCTTGGTTTGACCCAGTTGTTCGTGAACGAACCAGATCAAGTCCTCGGCATCTTCATCAGCAAGCGGCGTCTCATCGCTGGCCGTGGACAACGCCGAAATCCTCTGCCAACGCTCCTCGCGCCATTTCGCCTCATCCAGAATCTCCTGCACATCCGCTGCGGCCAGATCCCGGTTGAGCTTGTATCCAAGCCTCCTGCCGACTTCTTCCATCGCCCCCTCTTGCTCCAGACGAATCTGTTCCGTTTCGTAACGCGCCACGCGCCGCAGCCGCCAGGCCGCCAGGGTGATTCTTTCGGCCAAAATCGCTTCCACCATGCCGACAGGTGCAAGGCCGTCCCACATTGCGAAACGATAACCCGTCCAAGATCGCTTCGATTCCATTTCCTCGATCACGGGCGAAACGGAATAAATGCCGTGTGCCACGCTGTTCAGGGCGACCATAGCCTTGCCCGTCGGCGTTTTCGGCCCGGTGGACTTCAGGGCGTTCGTGCGGTTGGCCACAAGCTGTTTATCGTTCGCGTTCATGGTTGGGGGTGAAGGGGCTTTCCTTCGCGGCCACCTTCACTTCCGGCCATTACATATATGGCCGGTGAAGGTTGAAGGTTGGCCTTCGTGAAGGTGTTTTGAAGGTGTCTTGAAGGTTGAAGGTTCATGGGTTGATCTGCCATTGGTTCAAGAGGTTTTTCGAGATGTAGCGAGCCTCTTTAGCATTACGGAAGTGGCGTTCTGCCGTGCTGCTGCTTTTTATCCCCGGCACTCGCTGAATGGCGGCGATGAGTTCTGAATAGTGCAGGGCTGATTTGTCGGCCAAGCGGAAGCCTTCGGCGACCTTCATCCGGGCATCTTCAAGCTGAAGGTCAGACTTGGTTTGCAGGCGCGAGGCAACCGAAACGTGCATTCGGGCGTCATTACTCCACACGAAACAAGGGCCTGCGTTTTTGGGTATGGGTGCCCCCCGGTTGGCATCGCCCCACGCACAGAATAGTTCGTCGGTCTTTTCCAGGCGCAGATTGGTTTGCGATTTCCGCTCCAACTCTGAGCCGAGGTGCCCCCGGCTTTTGAAATCGCTGCCGGGGTTCAGATGCAATGCTCCGTAGATATGGCATCGGTTTTCGATGGCGAGCGCATGGAGCGCCGCGACGTAATCGGCGGTTTCCTCCGGGTCATTTACGTTCCGCACCAAATCGCCGTGCCCGTCAATCAAGGCGATAAAAACGCCATTGCCTCGTTGCGCTTCCTGTCGGATGACGTGATGCACGACGGCGCGCCGTTCAAGGATTGGCAGGGACGTGAGGCAAAGGGATTTGAAGATGGCCGACTCGGTGAGTTGTGCCCGGCGCAAGATTGAGTCACAGATTTTCCAGTGATCCATTGCGCTCTGCTCGGTGTCGAAATGCAGAACCAACTTGTTGTCTGGATTAAAAGCCTTCACCCCAAGCATGTCGCCATGTTCGGAGATGGCCGCAGCAACGATGGCGGACAGAAACGCGGTTTTGCCCGACTTTTTCTGCGCGGTGATTGTAGTGAGATTCCCCGGCGTGGCGCAGGGAGTTCCCGCGATGGTGATCAGGACAGGTTCATCAGGCGGTGGCTTGTGCGGGTCGAACCAAAGTTCCGCGATACGGTCGTCAATCGAAACGGGATTCGCCCGCTCGTCCGTTCCAAGATACTCGGCTGCCGTGGTGCCGGGCTTGGCCGGTTTTGGTTCGTGTCCATCGGCGGCGATGCCAGCGCAACAGGCGAGCATCCGGGCGGTGGTGGGGACCTCGATCATGACGGTGTCGCTCATTGTTCGCCCTCCATGTCGGGATTCCACCGTGGACAGAGTTCTCGCCAGCGTTGCAGCATCTCAACGCGAGTGCGAACGCAGGGCAGGTCAATCAGGCGGGCAAACGGTGGATTTGGTGCAAGGTAGAGAAGTCTTTGGAAGCCGTTTTTCTCCGGTCGGGCGCAACCGGGCAGCCGACTGAGGCGCACAGCGGACAGGCATCCGGCATCACCGCCGAGAACCTTCAACGGGCGTTTCCACTGGCCCGCTACCGCGTCCCACTCGGCTTTCGACTTGGCATCAATCTGAATGAGTGTGTGAATGGAGCGCGAGCCGCTCGTGTAGATGGCCGCGACGCGTGCGGGAACCTGAACCACAAACGCCAACCACAGGTCAGCCGGTGCGACATCGGATTCCCAAACGACGTAGCGAAACGCGGTCAGTGATTCCTCGCTGCGGCAGGACGGCTCATCATTCTGGCGCGGATTCGGGTGCCATTGGCCGTCAACCGGGTTGCACAAGAACCAGACACCGGATTGAAATCTGCCGCCTTCACGCATCTCAACCGGGACGCGGCAGTCCATTGGGTTGTTGATCGTGAAACTCCAGCGCGGGTGCTTGCCCTCGATTCCGTCCATTTTGTCAAAGGCGTGAACCATTTCGCCGGGGCGATAGAGCCGGGCTAAAAATGAAATTGAGTTTTGCGTCTCCGGGCGCATCGGGGAGCGTTCCCAGAGCCAATGACGCCAGCTTGCCGGGGTTTTGATCTTCGAGGCCACGGCGCGGAGCTTGGCTTCGTCGAATTTGACCTCGGACAGCGGCACCGCCCTTCGTGGTGCCGACGGATACTGGCGCGGTGCGTTACTGAAGGTGGTCGTTTGGTGGTAGGCTTTCGCCACGGCGACTTCGACTTCATTCTGCGGATTCGCCGGGCGGGTGATCCGGGCTTCGATGAATTGAACCGCTTCGGCCTCGGACATTCCACAACGGCGGCAATGATGCGCTGCCGACATGATCCATGAGTGAACGCCCGTGCCAGCGGCCGGACACGCGGGCAAATCGCCCAAGTAGTGTGGAAGTTCGCGAGTCATGGCTTGCTGATGCTCCCGGCGGAACAAAACGCTTTCCTGGGCTTTGCGCGGGCGCTTAACCGCGCATTAGCGGCATGTTTTTGGCGAGTGTAACGGCGGATGAGCCGCTCCGCCCATGCCAGAGGATGGCGGAACTCGTAGGTTTTCAAATAACCTCCAGCCATGCCGCGCACGACCAGCCGGGCGTCACGACGCTTGGCCAGCCGGTTCGCGTGTTCCGCCGTGCGACATTGCACCCAGGTTATGCCGGGGAAAGGCTGCCAGGCGCTCAGTTCAGCCGTGCCGACGACGGTGTTTAGAGGTTTCATCGCGTCGTTCCTCATTTGCCAGCGGCTGCGGCTTCAATTGCCTCAACGTCCCGCAGCCTGTATCGCAAAAGTCTTTTGCTGAGTCGTACCGTTTCCAAGTCGTGGCGGCGGGCGATGGTGTGAATACAGCAGTTCCACCTTTCGGCGAGTTCTCGTCGGCTAAGGAGGGTTTCCGGTGGAAGACCAGCGTGTGGCTGGCGCGGATAGGGAATGTTATCCGTGCTTCCCGTCGCGATTCGTTTAGATAGCGTGCTCATGTAATTCATCGGCCCAATTCGGGCACGATGAACTATTACATGGGCAAAAATGGACTCAGCTTGGCTGTTTCGATTCGAGCACGGGAAAGGTGATTTTGGACACGGCAACCCGCGTCCGATTTACGGCAGCCGGCCTGCCGGGGCACGGGAAATCTTTTTGACAGTCTTTGTCGGGGGCCGTTTCTCCGGTTTGCCAGCGGTTTGCGGACTGGATGCGGCACTTGACGGAGGGTTCTCGCGCCGCTGATTCCGTGGCTTCCGTCGTGGTGTCTTGCGTTTCGCCGCAATGGCTACCCTCTGTTCCCATCGTCGTTCAAAGCGTTCCCGTCGCAGTGCGCAAAGGTCGGTGAGCGAAATGTGGTTGTTCTCCATGCAATCATCAATGGCCTTCTGGTTGTCGCTCTGCCATTCTTGGTACGTCCTCGTCTTGCCACTGCCTAACATTACCAGCTTTCCTTCTTTAGCGAGCCGTGCGGTCTGCTCCTGATCGCGCTCGTATTCCTCCTGTGTCAGGCGCGGAGTGTGCTCGTCCAAGTAACGTCTCACGGCCTCCCTTATTGCTGCAACCGACAGCGGCTTTTCACCCTGTTCTTGTTCAGAGATGCCTTTCCTTCTCTGCGCAACCGGGGGCAACAGTGGCAACTGCCCGGAGCTTTTCTTGTTGCTCGCTTCAATCTCCCCAAACGTGACTGTGCTAATTCCCTTATCGAACAGTTCCTTCAGTTCCTCGATCCCGTGCTTTTTCTCAGGCAGTGCTTTGACGTATCGCTCTGCTGCCATCAGCAATTCGTGTGCGACGCCAACAACCGCAGATGGCGTCAACTTCGCCGCCCGGTTCTGAATCAATGGCGCTGCTATCGCGGCCAGGGTTTCAGGCTTCAAGTTTTCATCCCTGCACAATTCCTGCGGTTCGAGGAATGGCTCTTTTCCGAAATCGGGGAATGCCTCGTCAGGAACGGCAAAACACCCCCTTTCCTTCGTCGAATTCCAGTCCCTCGCACGCCCTGCCGCGAATTGCAGGCGATCATACCCTTGAAGGGCCACATACAGTTCTGCACCACGCAACGGGCGGTCCTTGATGTAAGGCTCGACTGTGCGCAGCCAGTATTCCGTCGCCAGTCGCAGTTTTCGTTCGAGTTCCACCTGCCGACGTTGAGCGAACCTCTCCAATGCGGCGGCGGTGTAGGCAAACGGTTTGCGTGCAGTCACAACGAGCCAAACGCAGTTGTCCTCAATCCGGTCATGTCCCCAAGCTATTTCTTGAATGTTTGCTCCAGGACTTGGGTTCACATATCGCCCGTCAGAAGCACAATTGAACCCGATGGCTGAAAGACGGCGGAAGATTTGCGGGAGCTTGCCGCTCTTGAGTGGAACGGTTTTTGGCTGAGGTTTCACTTGTTCCGGGACAGAAGTTTGCCCGACTGACCCAGTGGCAACCGAGGTCGCGCTTCGTTGTGCGGTTGCGTTGCTGGCCGGGGCGACACTTGCCTCGGGCTGCTTCATGGCCGCGCCTTGTTTTGGAAATCTAGTCATAGGCCGAAACACAACTGTTTCAACTGTCCGTTTAAGTTACCAGAAGTTCCGCTCAATTCCCACTCAAGAAAGCGACGGCGGCAATAGCATTTTAGACAGGGCACGCGTTACCCCTTGACCGGGTAAGGATTTGTGTCCGCGAAACGTTCTCAGCGGAGGCGCAGAATGTCCGCGCAAAATGAACTGTTCATGTCCACGGCACCCGACATAGCGGCGCTATCGAACAGGACGCGGACATTGTAGGCCTCCTGCATAGAGACGAGTCCCAAGAAGGGGATGCCCAAATGATGAGCCTGATCATCGCCAAACATCGAAACGGGTCAACAGGCAAGGTGGATTTGGTTTTTAATCGAACATTCACGCGCTTTGAGGGCCGAAGTTTTACAAGCTGAAGTTTGATTGGTCCCGGGTCTGTCACTTCAGCGGGCGGGCGAAGCGGGGCAGGAAACTTTGTAAATCGAGCCGCAGATGACACTTGGCCGCCGCCTTGCGCCGTCGATGTTGGGCCCAGTCCATACAGGCGGCGATGAGGGGAATGGTCGTCGAATCCACCAGATGAATGACGCGCTTGAACTTGCGGGCAAAACGCTTCCGGCCGGAGCCCCCGACGAAATCCGGGGACAAGAGGCTCAAGTGCTCGAAGACTGCCCAAAAGAGTTTTTCGGCCATCTCCGCGGGTCGGACTTTGCCGGCATGGGAAAGGGTGTTGCGGGCTGGGGGAGTCGCGCCGCGGATGCTGGAGAGCGGGCCGAATTGGAGGCGCAAGGCATCGCAAACGTCGTTGAGACCGATGCTGTGGGTGAGTTGGGCGTAGAGCAGGCTGACGACATGACTCCACGGGCGTTGAACACCGGTGAGGCAAAAGCCGCCCAGAAAGGGGGCATCTACCATGTGGTAGCCGGGATGACTGTGGAAAAATTGCGTGCGGAGATTGCGCGGAAAAACCTTGCACCAGAACGCGTGCTGGACAACAAGTCCATCTCAAGCATTGATTACAATGGCAGAAAAATACGGGTGAGTCGTGTCAACCTGGTGGACGAGTCGTTTAGGGCAAAGCTGGATGAGGCGCTGGCCGACCAACTGTTATGACGCTTTTTCATTTCTACTATGACAAAAAAAGATTTTGAATTAAAACCCGGCCTGCACGTTTCGCTTCATAGCTTTGGCGTTAAAAGCACCTACGAAGGAATTCTTGAGGGCGACCCAGAATACATTAACCAGATGATTCTGGCAGAGTGCGTCCCGCAGGCCGCCGCCAGAATTCTTTTTGGTCGCAAGGATTGCGAGGGGCTGCCTATTCATATTCGCAAGCCTGCCGACAAAAAAGATCGGTTTTCTTGGCGGTTTCCAAAATTTGTATGCTTTGCGCTCTTGCGTGGTCCGGCGGTTCCGGTCCCGTCAGATCCTGATGAGGAGTGGACGATAGGGGCGCAAGCAGCCTATTGCTGGTTTACTGACAATGTCGATATGCCACTTTCAGAATTAGTGTCGACCGGTCTGGAACCATTCGATTGGGATAAAATCGCCGAAAATTGGGGTTATTAGAAATCAGAGCCCAGGAATTCGAAATGACAAAAAACTGGCAATCTATAAGCCGCCGGGTGCACGAACCCTGCCTGACAACAATCAGTGGATAAACCGATTTGAGATCCGGTCGGAATCCACTAACCGGATTTACATCATTGCTCAAAACAAAGGTTCCGGCAAATGGGGTTGTTCTTGTCCGGGCTACTTGAGTCATAGGTATTGCAAGCACCTCCGGGAAGGGTGTCGCCTGTCGGATTTCCAGATTCATGGACATGGGTCGATCACCTCCGGTTCCGGCGCCCGTAAAAAAATCTGATACGAGCCATGCCTCCCCAAAAGAAGCCCAAAAGGCCCTTTCGCCTTCCTGAGTATCGGACCTATGATGCCCGCCAAGGGTTCGGGAATGCCGGCGAGTGGAAGCGTGCCTGGGATGAGGTCATGGGGCATGAAGATGCGCTCAGGTTTCTCGGCCAGGACAGTCCTTTGACCGTCATGGGTTTTGATTCTCTGCCGACCGCTGCCGAGCTTAAGAAGCGGTATCGGGACCTGATGATGCTCCATCATCCTGACAAGGGCGGATCTGAAGAGCTGACGAAGAAAATCATTGCCGCCTACTCGGAATTGAAGAATAAGGTTAAGAGCCTGTCTGAAAAAGAGAGGCGGGCGTTTTCGGCGAGTATAAAACCGAAATAAAACCAAAAAACGCTTGATTTCACTGTCCGGTTTTTGGGCTTTCATTCGCGGCAGCGCTTTTCAGGCGATGAAAATCGCCTTT
>CAIQOK010000130.1 GCA_903873415.1 uncultured Verrucomicrobiota bacterium
CTGAGGGCTTGATTGTTTTGAGGAATACCGGCTTGGAGCCGGCCCATTCTTCCGTATCTTCCGCGCCAGTTCACTTGACCGGCGTTGCTTCCTCTGAATTACTGGGTGGTTCTTCGCAACACTTAGGGCTTTGTTCCCGCCGGCTCTTTTCAAAAACAACGTCTTTAAACTTCCCGCGACCTGCATGAATGCAACCCCACTACCGGTCAGAATTCTCGTCGTGGAGGATGAGATCATTGTGGCCAAGGATATCCAGATGCAGCTCCGGGAGTATGGCTATCTCCCGGTGGGCCATGCCACGCGCGGTGAGGATGCGGTCGCTCTGGCCGCCCAATTGCGACCGGATTTGGTGTTGATGGACATTGATCTGTCCGGGGAGATGGATGGCGTCGTCGCCGCCGGGTTGATTCGTTCCCAGTTTTCCCTGCCGGTGGTTTTCCTGACGGCGTATGCCGATGATCGCACGGTGGCGCAGGTCAAGGAGGTCATGCCGTTCGGTTATATACTCAAGCCGTTTTCAGAGAGGGAACTGCGCATGGTTTTGGAGATGGCTCTCTACAAACATCAGGCCGATCTCAAAGTTCAGCAGTCGGAGGCGCGATTGAGCCTGGTTATTCAGGCTTCACGTGACGGGATCTGGGACGAGGATTTTGCAAGCAAACAGGCCTACCAGTCTGCGCGTTGGTGCGAGATCCTGGGGTATCGGCCGGGCGAACAGCCTCAACCTTTCGGCTCTTGGACCGGGTTGCTACATCCAAATGATGCCGGCTGGGTTGGTAAATTCATGTCCCAGATGACTGCCAGCACCACCGCCCAGTTCGAGCTGGAGTTTCGTTTGCGCCATCGCCTCGGCCATTATGTTTCGGTCCTCTCGCGCGGAATCGTGTTGCGCGACCCCCAAGGGCAGCCAGTGCGGATCGTCGGTTCTATCAGGGACCTCACGAAAGATAAGAATAGGCAGGAGGCACTCCGGCTCAGCGAGATCGTTTTGCAAACCATCTCGCAAGGCGTCATCATCACCAGTCCGGACCACCGGATCCTTTCCGTCAATCCTGCCTTCACCGCCATGACAGGGTATACTCTTGCGGAGGCGGTGGGGCGGAACTATCGTTTTCTTCAAGGTCCCGGCACGAATGTTGAAACAGCGGATGCCCTGCGTCAGGCTCTTGCGGAGGAACGGGTTTTTTCCGAGGAGATACTTAATTATAGGAAGGATGGTGCGCCTTTCTGGAATCTTATGACAGTCACGCCGGTGCACAATGATGAGGGGCTTCTAAACTTCTTCGTGGGCGTGACTCACGATATCACCGCCCGTAAAAATTTGGAGGTCGAATCAGGCCGGTTTGCCTCTATTGTCAACTCTTGCGACGAGGCGATCGTCAGCAGTGATTTGGACGGAAAAGTCACGAGCTGGAATGCCGCTGCAGAGCGGCTCTTTGGATGGCCGCAGTCGCAGGTGCTGGGGGAATTCATGTGTAAAATCATCCCGGTCCAGATCGACGGTAAAGAGAATGAGATTTCTGAAAAAATCCTGCTGGGGAATCAAATTAAATATTGTGAGACGGTTCTGGCTAAAAAAGATGGGTCTGCGCTGCAGGTGTCGATGATCATTTCTGCCATCAAGAACAGGAAAGGTGAGCTTGTCGGCGTATCGAAAATGATACGTGATATTACGGCGCGCAAAGTGGCGGAGGAGATCGTGCGCCGCAATGAGAAGGAGTTGACCGACTTTTTTGAACAGGCGCCGCTTGGGTTGCTCTGGATCGGGTCGTGCGGCGAGGTGCTTCGCATTAATCAGGAATTGTTGAAACTGCTCGGCTTAGGCACGTCTAACGTGCTCGGGCACTCCGTCCTGAGTCTTTTCACCTTGTCCGGCGTGTTCTTGGAGGAGGTTTTTCAAAGTTTGGCTGAGATGCGGGTCGTCCGGGGTTTGACCGTGACTTTGCGGCCGAAGGATGGGCGCGAGCGTCGGGTGCTTTTGGATGCGAACGGGGTTTGGCAGGGGGACCGCATGCTTTACTCCCGCTGGTTTCTGAGGGACATCACTGATCGCATGGAACTGGAACGGGAGATTCTGGCTGTTGGGGAGATGGAGCGTCGTCGTCTCGGCCATGATTTGCATGATGATTTGTGTCAGCAGTTGACCGGGATCCAGTTTTTAAGTGATGCCTTGGCGGTGAAGCTTGCGCCCAAGTCCGGTCCCATAGCCAATCAGGCCAAGGAGATCGCGCAACTGACCCGTGATGCGATGCAACAAACCCGCGAGTTGGCCCACGGCCTCTCGCCGGTTGCCATGGATCCCCAAGGCTTGATGGATGCCTTGATGGGGCTGGCAGAGCGCATGTCCCGGGTTTTTAACCGCTCGGTTCAATTTCATTGCCCAGTGCCTGTGTCCATCCCCAACCACACCATCGGAATCCACCTTTACCGGATCGCTCAGGAGGCCGTCAGTAATGCCATTAAGCACGGGAAAGCCTCGCGGGTCGAGATCCGCCTGAACACCCAGCCCCTGGATTTGATTCTGGAGGTCGAGGACAACGGTTGCGGTATGTCCCAGCACCCCAAGTGCGACCTCGGGTTCGGGTTGCGCATTATGAAATATCGCGCCGACGTGATCAGCGGGCTCCTTCAGGTGCGGGCAGGTCCGAGGAGGGGGGTCTTGGTGGAATGTAAGGTTCGGGCTGGGCTATTGCTACCGACGGAGGAGAAGAAACCATGAAACAATCCAAAGCCTCAGCCGGGCGAAAGGCAGTCAAGCGTGTGCTTATTCTCGATGATCACTACGTAACCCGGCATGGCCTGATTCAGTTTATTGAAGGGCAGTCGGATCTGGAGGTTTGCGCCGCAACGGAGAATGCGGCTCAGGCCATGTCCGCCGTGGCCTCCAAAACCCCGGACCTCATCCTGTGCGACCTGACCCTGCCGGGGAAGAGCGGGCTGGAATTCATCAAGGATCTGCGGGTGCATCATCCCCTTACCCCCGTGCTGGTTCTATCCATGCACGAGGAGAGCATCTATGCCGAGCGCGTCTTGCGGGCCGGTGCCAACGGGTATCTTATGAAAAGTGAGGGGGGCGATAAATTGCTCTCGGCCATCCGGTTGGTCCTTGAGGGGCAGGTTTTCTTGAGTTCGGCCATGACCGCCAGCGTCCTGGGCCAGTTTGCCGACGTCAATCGCGGTCAGGCCCGTCCCGATGCCAGTCTGCGCGTGCTGACGGACCGCGAATTCGGGGTGTTCCAGCTGATCGGTGAGGGGTTGGGCACCCGCGCCATTGGGGAGAGACTCCACATCAGCGGTAAAACAGTGGAAACCCATCGTGTGCACATCAAGGAAAAGCTTTGTTGCCAAACCAGTCAGGAACTCATCGCTTATGCCATGCGCTGGACGGTGAGCAGCCAGATTCTCTAAGCGGTCTCCAAATCTTCCCACAACCCGCAGTTGGACTTCAGCCCAACGGGGTGGGGAGAGGGAATCGTGCCTCTGACTGACTTGCACCAGATGTGTCATCCCAGATAACCCTTTCCCCGCCAAGCGGGGGGAGGGACGGGGTGAGGGGCTTGATGTTCGCCATGTCTGAAGCAGGGCTTGAGGATGAATCCGGGTCCGATGGGTCTTTATCAGGTCCGGAGGTCTCACCCGGAAAAGCGCTGGAATGCGAACAGCCTGCGGCGAAGGGTGTTAGGAGAGCGAGCTAGGGCCGCGAGTCTTTGGTGAACGCGTTGATCATTTTGATCTTCGCCGCCTTGGCCGCATCCATCACTTTGATGATTTCGCCGAAGGGTGCGTTTTTGTCGGCGTTGATGGCCAGGCGGAGTTCGGGGTTCTTCTGCGCCTGAGCCAGCAGTTCACTCTTCAAGCGGTCCTCCGTCACCGGAATGGCATCGGCCCCGCCGCCCAGTCGCAACTGGCCTTTGGCATCAATGATAACGATCAGCGGGGCGCTTTCATTGGCGCCGGCCTTCTGGCCCTGGGATGACTCCGGGAGCGCGAGCTTTAGGGAAGGGGGTTGTTGCTGTTTGAAGGTGGTGGTGACCATTAGGAAAATGAGCAGCACGATGAGCACATCGATCAGGGCCACGATGATGATGGCTGGGGTCTGGCGGTGTTTGCGGACGAAAAAGCGCATGGTTAAAAGGGTCTGGGGCCCTGGGGGAGGCTCCGGGCGTTTGGCCGGGAGTTCATTTTTTTTGCTGCCGGTATTGGGACCGGATGAACTCGTCGCAGACGGTCTCCATTTCCACGGCGAGCATTTCCACCTTCTTAGAGTAATAGCTCCAGAAAACCAGGGAGGGGATGGCGATGAGCAGGCCCATGAGTGTGGCGCGCAGAATCAGGCCGATGCCTTCAGCCAGCTTGCCCGCATCGTTCAGGCCGGTCTGGCTGAGGTCGCCGAAGACCGACATCATGCCGGCGATGGTGCCCACCAGGCCGAGCAAGGGGGCGATGCCGATGATGATTTCGAGCACGACCAGACCGCGTTCGAGTCGGACGATTTCCTGCCTGGCCTGGGTTTGGAGGGCGTCGACGTTTTCCTCCTTGGGCCAGTCCAAGTGGCGGATTGCGGTAAGCAGGAGTCGTCCCAGAGGGGAGTTGTTCTGGTGGCAGACGCTTTGCAGGACGGAAACCTCGCGTTCGGTCTTGCAGGACTGGACGGCATCGAGCAGTGCGGTGGGGACGACCTTGCGCCAGCGCAGGGCCCAGCCCCGTTCCACGATGAAGGTCAGGCCCGTGACCGAAGTGATGCCAAGAAGGATGTAGACCAAAAGTTCCATTTGAATTGAATGAGTTTGGGCGTTGTTTGTTCGCGGTTAGTTGTAGAAAAAAGTGAACCGTATGTCCCTATAATCTTTGTCCATGGTCAGGCGCATGTCCCGCGGCCAGCGATCAAAGGGGGCGGGATCCTGCACTGCTTTTTGGCAAAGCAGACTCAGGCTCAGGCCCACGGTGTCTTCCGGCACCGAGACCCGGGAAACGGTGCCGTCATAGCTCAGGCGGAATTCGACAACGACTTTCCCGTGACGGTAGCCGTTGTAGCTGATGTGATCCAGCAAATCATACCAGCGCGACTGCACCGC
>CAIQOK010000131.1 GCA_903873415.1 uncultured Verrucomicrobiota bacterium
AAAGGCGATTTTCATCGCCTGAAAAGCGCTGCCGCGAATGAAAGCCCAAAAACCGGACAGTGAAATCAAGCGTTTTTTGGTTTTATTTCGGTTTTATACTCGCCGAAAACGCCCGCCTCTCTTTTTCAGACAGGCTCTAAGTGGAGTTTTGATTTTGGGAAAGACGCGAGCGGCTGGGGTAACAACGAAAGGGAATACTATACGGCGCGGACCGATAACGCACACATTTCGGGCGGGCTTTTACACATTGTCGCCCGGCAGGAATCCGTGGGCGGATTTGCCTAGATCTCGGCGCGGATTAAAAGTCAGGGACTGTTTTCCAAAGCTTTGGGTCGCCTCGAGTTTCGAGCCAGGCTACCCGAGCGGTTGAGCTGTTGGCCAACCTTGTGGATGTTGGGGAACAAGATTACATCCGCGGGCTGGCGGGTCTGCGCAGAGATTGACGTGATAGAGAGTCAGGGCGGTTCGGCTACGCTCGTCCAGAGAACCCTTCATTATTCCGACTCTGTCAATGGCCATCTCTCTCAGACCGCCTACTGTGGCCTCACAGCAGCCGGCGACTCAGTCACTAACTTCCATGTTTATGCGGTGGAGTGGACGACCAATTCCATCAAATGGATGGTGGATTCCTACACGGTTCAAACTTGGAGGGCTTGGTCCAGCTCGACTGGGGCTTATCCAGCCCCTTTTAACCAAACTTTTTTCCTGATTATGAACCTCGCGGTGGGCGGTAGCTATCTCTCCAATCCAACGGATACCCAGATCAATGCCGGAATTCTGTTCCCTGCGGAGATGCAGAGTGATTATGTCCGGGTTTATGACCTAGCGCCAGCGCCCCCGTCCCAGCCCTCCGGGTTGAATGTCAGCCATCGCGATACAAAGGTTTACCTGAGCTGGAGCAACAGCACGAGCGGTGCCAGTGGTTATAATATTAAACGCTCGCTCAGCAGTGGCGGTAACTGTGTGATCATGGCGAATTCCTCCGCCTTTCACCAACCCCCTTTCACAAGATCGACAATTGTTCTGACTCAGGCTGCCTTGAATCCGGATGTTGTTTCCTGAAAGACAACCCATGCCATGATGATTTATTTACGTCTTTTTAGATCCATCCCCCTCCTTTTGTTTCTGAGTTTTGCCGCGAAGGTCCAAGCCAAAAAGGCGATCCTCTCGGGTGAACTCCGTCAGCCGCCCAAAGACCTGCTCTCCGGATTCAAGCGGGGCGTTTGCTATTCCGGATTTCGTCGGGGTCAGCATCCCGATACCGGCAGCGGATCGGTCAATCCCACGGACGATCAAATTCTGGAGGATTTGGGATTGATCAAAGGGCAGGGGGGCTTTGGCTTGATCCGCCTTTACGACTCCCAACCAGTTTCGGAATCCGTGTTGCGCTTGATTCAAAGCCACCATCCGGACCTCCGCGTATTGCTGGGCTCATGGTTGGGGGCTGAAATGCTCAATCCCAATTGCCCGTGGCAAACCAACTTTCTCACGCCTGCGGCGATTGCAGTCAATCGCAAACACAACCAGCAGGAAATTCAAAGCCTGATACGTCTGGCCAAGCAATATGGCAAGATTGTGGTGGCTGTGTCCGTGGGCAACGAGACTCAGGTAGACTGGAACGACCACATGGTGCCGGAGACGGCCCTGATCCAATATGTCCGCCAGGTCAAGAAGGTGGTTCATCAGCCAGTCACCGTTGCAGACAATTATAATTGGTGGGCCAATCATGGCGGAAACTTGGCCAAAGAATTGGACTTCATCTCCGTTCACACCTATCCGCTCTGGGAAAATAAGGGCATCGAAGAGGGATTGGGCTTCACTATTGCCAATCTGCAGGCCGTCCGGAAAGCGCTGCCTGGCAGCCGGATCGTCATTACTGAGGCGGGATGGGCCTCTTGCTCCAACGAGTTTGGTTCGCGCGCAGGTGAGGCGCAGCAGAGGCTTTATTATGATGAGGTTCTTGCCTGGGCGGAGAGGGTGAACATTACCACCTTTTTCTTTGAGGCCTTTGACGAGCCATGGAAGGGGGATTCAAGCAATGCGCTTGGCGCGGAAAAACACTGGGGATTATGGACGGTGGACCGCCAGCCCAAAGCGGTTCTGAAGCGTTGAAGTGGCGTGCAACGGGCTGGACAGGGCGATGGGCTTTCTCCCCGGGGGGCGATCCCGGTCTGCGCTGTCTAGTCCTTCGGTAGATCGCCCACAGCCTTTTCTTTTTTGAGTTTCCTTGTCCCGGCTGCCACGGAGAATCATACCGAAGCTAGCGTGGTGGAAAAGGCAGGGCTCATGTGATTTTGCGATTCGGGAGGCATGGATCAAATCCGCCCTTTGGCGCACGACGTTAGGAGTCGCCGGTTCAGGAGATGTGTTTTGCGAGTGAGGGATGTTTTGGCCGTCGTCATTGGCTTGATCAAGTCGGTTCGCAACCTGTGAGCGCCGGCTTGCGCTGTCCCTCCCGCGCGTCAGCTTTCATCCTTTGCCGTTACGCCCAGACTTGATTTATTTTGCAGCTGCCTTAGTTTTCAGCCTTCTGATTTATGCAATTGAACAATGAAGAGATCCGCCGCTACTCGCGCCACCTGATTCTGCCCGAAGTCGGGCTGGCAGGCCAAAAGAAAATCTGCTCCACCAGCGTCCTGTGCATCGGGGCCGGGGGGTTGGGCTCGCCGATTGCGATGTATCTGGCCGCTGCGGGGGTTGGGAAACTGGGCATCTTGGACTTCGACACGGTGGATTATTCCAATCTGCAGCGCCAGATTCTTCACACCGATGCCGACGTCGGTCGACCCAAGGCCCAGTCGGCCAAGGAAACCATCAATGCCATCAATCCGAATGTGGAGGTTGTCATTCATAACACGCGAATCACGAGTGAGAACGCGCTCGAGATCATCCGGCCCTATGACATTGTGGTGGATGGAACCGATAATTTCCCCACGCGTTATCTGACCAACGATGCCTGCGTGCTGCTGAAAAAGCCCAATGTTTACGGGTCTATTTTCCGGTTTGAGGGCCAGGCCAGCGTGTTTGCTCCGCATCTGGGCGGACCCTGCTACCGCTGCCTTTACCCCGAACCCCCGCCGCCCGGCATGGTGCCCAGTTGCGCCGAAGGCGGTGTGCTCGGCGTGCTCCCGGGCATCATCGGTTGTATCCAGGCCACCGAAATCCTCAAGCTCGCCTTGGGCCGGGGCACATCCTTGGTCGGACGCCTCATGCTCTTCAACGCGCTGGACATGAAATTCCGCGAACTGAAGCTGCGCCGTGATCCCCATTGCCCGTTGTGCGGCGACCACCCCACTATCACGCACCTGATCGACTACGAAATGTTCTGCGGTATCACTCCGGAACCCTCCAGCCCCTCTTCGCATCCCGACGAGGTGACCGTTCAGCAGATGAAGCAGGCGCTTGACGATCCCAAACTTGGCATCAAGGTGGTGGATGTTCGCGAGCCGGATGAATACGAGATTGCTCACGTTGAGGGAGTGCCGATGCTGCCCCTGAGCCAGCTGGGACAGCGTTTTACGGAGCTTGATCCCAACCAGACGTATTACCTGCATTGCAAAGCCGGGGTCCGTTCCCTCCGGGCCTTGCACTTTCTTCGTGAGCAGGGCTTCAAATATCTCAAAAGCGTTCAGGGCGGAATCGGGGCGTGGTCCGATGAAATCGACCATCGGGTCCCGAAATATTGAGGCGTCAATTTAATTCCAATCACGGCTTCAAAAGCGGATCGCACGGATAATTCCGGCGATTCGTTTTTATTTTCGTCGCCACTCTCTAATCCGATGGTGCTCTGGCCGGTGTCGGTCAGGGGCTATCGGCCCTTTCTCAGCGCGGAGGCAATGAGTCACGGGCCCTTGGAACTATTGCGCCGGTGACGGGTCTTCCTTGGGTCGGGTCTTTTTTTGCAAATACGGGTGGTTTTCGGGCTTGTGCGGAGGATTTGAAGTTCTGGTCGGGTGCTATAGTTCTGGGGGAGGATTGGTTTCATTCCGCAACTATGGGGGGAAGTGTTTTTGAAGTGGCGACCCTACCGGGAATCGAACCCGGGCTACCTCCGTGAAAGGGAGGTGTCCTAACCGCTAGACCATAGGGTCGGCCAAGAAGATCAATTTAATGAAGCCGCGCTTCTTGTCACGCAAAATTCGCGTTTGCTCTGGCGCTTTTTTTTCAATAGCGTCATTCTTTGATTGCAGTATGAAAATTTACGTTGATGGAAAATTTTGTGACGAGAAGAACGCCAAGGTTTCCGTGTTTGATCACGGACTGCTTTACGGCGACGGAATCTTCGAGGGTTTGCGGGCGTATCACGGGCGGGTGTTCCGGTTGAAGGAGCATATCGACCGGCTCTTTTATTCCGCCAAGGCGATTCTGCTGACCATACCCATGTCGCATGCGGACCTGATGAAGGCGGTGCTGGAGACCTGCCGGCGCAATCGCCTCCGCGAGGGATACATTCGCCTGGTTGTCACCCGCGGGGTGGGGACTCTGGGACTCAATCCCAACCGCTGCAAAAACCCGTCGGTGATCATCATCGCCGACAAAATCCAGCTTTACCCCGAGGAATATTACAAGCGCGGGTTGGATATCATCACTGTCCCGACGACGCGCAATCTCCACAGTGCCCTCAATCCGGCCATCAAGTCCCTTAATTATCTCAACAACATTCTGGCTAAAATCGAAGCCACGAATGGCGGTTGTGAGGAGGCGGTGATGTTGAATGCGCAGGGGTTCGTGGCGGAATGCACCGGAGACAATCTGTTCATCGTCAAGGAAGGGAAATTATTGACGCCGCCGCTCTCAGCCGGCGCACTTTACGGCATCACCCGTCAAACGGTGATGGATCTGGCGGGGCAGGCGGGTGTTGCGGTGAGCGAGCCCAATCTGACCCGGTATGATTTGTTCAATGCGGACGAGTGTTTTCTGACTGGCACCGGGGCAGAGATTGTGCCGGTGGTGAAGATTGACGGCCGGGTGATTGGCACGGGCACTCCGGGTCCGCTGACGCGCCAATTGACCGAGTCCTATCATTCCTTGACGAAAGTGTCGGGCGAGCCGATATACCCCTAGCCATGCTTTGTTGCATATGCAAAGAACGGGAGGCCACGGTGCATTACACCAAGATTGCCGAGGGGAAAATGCAGAAGGTGGACGTCTGCGAGGACTGCTATAAGACCAAGGGGGCGAGTGATCCGGCTGCCTTTTCTCTGGCGGATTTGCTGCTTGGCTTGGGGGCTTCCCAAGAACTGGAGCAGTCGGCCGGGGGGGGCGAGCTGAAGTGTCCGCGCTGCGGGTTCACCCAAGCGGATTTCAAGAAGACAGGCCGTCTGGGTTGCGCGGGCTGTTATCAGACTTTCAGCGAGGGCTTGGAAGTGCTCCTCAAATCCATGCACAAAGGGACCCGTCACACCGGCAAGGTCCCCGAGAATCTGCGTCATGGACGCGAATTGTCCGAGCACATGAAAAATCTCCAGCGCAAACTGGCTAAAGCCATCACCGAGGAAAACTTCGAACTGGCCGCGCAGTTGCGGGATGAAATCAACAATGCCGCCAGCCGCTTGAAAAACCCCGCAGCAACCTAACTCATGGACTTGCACGACTTTCTCACCCCGCCGGCAGACAGCGCACGACGCAAAGGGCCCCATGATCGCATTGTCATGTCCAGCCGCGTCCGTCTGGCGCGTAATCTCAAGACCGGGGCGTTTCCCGGGTGGGCCAAGAAACCGGAGCGCGTCCGCGTGCTCGAGGCTGTTCGCCCGGTCGTAGAGAGCTTGGGAGAAATGCAAGGCGCCTTTTCCGAGTCCATGGATAATCTCTCCGCCTTGGACAAGCAGATCCTTGTGGAGCGCCATCTCATCAGCCGCGAACACGCAGCCAAGAGCGCCGGCAGCGGTCTGGTGTTCAACCGTGACGAGACACTCTCGGTCATGATCAACGAGGAGGATCATCTGCGCATGCAGGCCCTCCAACCCGGCTTGCAATTGCGTCAGGTCTGGGCCGCCATCGACCGGGTTGATTCGGTGCTGGAAAAAAAACTGGATTACGCCTTCGATGCCGATCTGGGTTACCTGACGGCCTGCCCGACCAATCTCGGCACGGGCATCCGCGTCAGCGCGATGCTCCATCTTCCGGGGTTGGTTTTGTCCGAACAGATCAACCCTATCATCCAGTCGGTGAACAAGCTGGGGTTGGCGGTGCGCGGCCTCTATGGCGAAGGTACGGAGGCCTTGGGAAATGTGTTTCAAGTCTCCAACCAGATGACTCTGGGCGAGTCTGAGAGCGCCATTGTTGAACGGTTGGAGAAGGTGCTCGCGCAGATCATTGAGCACGAGGAAAACGCGCGCGATTCTCTGCTCGAGAAGAACGCCAAGATGGTCTACAACCACATTGGTCGTGCTTACGGCATTTTGGCCAACGCCCACAGCATTTCCTCCAAGGAAACGATGAACCTGCTTTCCCTGATGCGTTTGGGGGTGGACGTGCAGCTCTTCCCCGGTGTGGAGCGGTCCCTTGTTGATGAACTTTTCATTCTCACCCAGCCGGCCCATCTGCAGAAGCAGCATTCGGAAAAACTTTCCGCAGAAGAGCGCGATCTGATCCGTGCCGACATGGTCCGGGACCGGCTCAGGCAGGTTAGCCGTCCGGTGGTGCGCCCGTCGAACGGGGAGGGGTGAGGTTTTTATCCGGATGCCCTTGGCCCCAAGGCGGGTGTCTCTTTGACGGTGAACAAGATAGTGCATAGAACCGGTGGACAAAGCCGGGTGGAAGTTGCATTTTAGAAGGCAAGTTATGAGCGAAGAAGCCATGAGTAATTTCACGCCGCGCGCCCAGCAGGTGCTCGCGCTGGCCCGCAAAGAAGCCGACCGTTTCAACCATAATTTCGTCGGCACCGAACACCTCCTCCTTGGCCTGATCAAACTTGGCCAGGGCGTGGCGGTCAATGTCCTTCAGAAAATGGGCCTGGATTTAGAGACCGTCCGCATGGAGGTGGAAAAACAGGTGGGCACCGGCCCCGATCAGAAAATGATCGGCAACATCCCCTATACGCCGCGGGTTAAAAAAGTCCTGGCTCTCGCCTCCAAGGAGGCCAAGGCCCTGAACCACACCTACGTCGGCACCGAGCACATCCTCCTGGGCCTGCTCCGTGAAGGGGATGGTGTCGCCGCCCGTGTGCTTAAGAATCTCGATGTTGATATTGAGCAGACGCGTCAGGAGATTTTAAAGGAGCTCGATCCCAACTTTGCAGCTCAGGAGGAAGGGCAGGCCGCCGGAACTGCCGGCG
Source organism: uncultured Verrucomicrobiota bacterium (assembly GCA_903873415.1). GTDB lineage: Bacteria > Verrucomicrobiota > Verrucomicrobiia > Limisphaerales > CAIQOK01 > CAIQOK01. The sequence continues at coordinate 7,277 of CAIQOK010000131.1, forward strand.
CGGAGTCCTCCGAAAAAGCCGCCGCGGGCGGCGAGAAGAAAGGGGATGTCAAAACCCCTGCGCTCAAGGCGTTTGGGCGGGATCTTACCGAGATCGCCCGCAAGAGTGAGATGGACCCGGTGATCGGCCGCAAAAACGAAATCGAGCGCGTTATTCAGGTTCTCTGCCGCCGCACCAAGAACAATCCCGTCCTGCTGGGCGAGGCGGGCGTTGGCAAGACAGCCATTGTGGAAGGGCTGGCGCAGGAAATAGCCTCCGGCAACGTGCCGGAACTGCTGCGCGAAAAACGCGTCATCACCCTCGATCTGGCTTTAATGGTGGCTGGAACCAAATACCGCGGCCAGTTTGAAGAGCGAATTAAGGCTGTCATGGACGAAATCCGGCGCTCCAAGAATATTATTTTATTCATCGACGAACTTCACACCATCGTGGGTGCCGGGTCGGCCGAGGGCACGATGGATGCCTCGAACATTATCAAGCCGGCGCTCAGCCGCGGCGAGTTGCAGTGCATCGGCGCCACCACTCTCAACGAGTATCGCAAATACATCGAGAAGGACGCAGCCTTGGAGCGGCGCTTTCAGTCCGTCAAGGTCGAGGCCCCCTCGGTGGAGGAGGCTATACTGATTCTCAAAGGGCTCTCGCCCAAATACGAGGAGCATCACAAGGCCGAGTTCACGGAAAAAGCCATCGAGGCGGCAGTCAAACTTTCCGATCGCTACATAACCGACCGTTTTCTGCCCGACAAGGCCATCGATCTTATGGACGAGGCCGGTTCGCGCGCCCGCATCGGCACCATGACCCGGCCTCCGGAGGTGAAGGGGCTCGAGGTTGAGATTGAGGAGATCAAGGCTAGCAAGGAGAGGGCGATAAAAGAGCAGGATTTTGAGGGTGCGGCGGCGATGCGGGACAAGGAAAAGCAGGCCAAAGAAAAACTCGAGTCTGTGCTCAAAGATTGGCGCAGCGGCCGGGAGGAGAAGCGGGTCAAGGTGGATGAGGAGGACATTTTAAATGTCGTTTCCAAATGGACCGGTATTCCGCTCCAACGGATGGAGCAGGGGGAGGCCCAAAGGCTTTTCCAGGTGGAAGTGGAAATGTCCAAGGGCGTCATCGGCCAAAAAGAGGCAGTGTCTGCCATTTGCAAAGCTCTGCGCCGTTCCAGGGCCGACTTAAAGGATCCCCGCCGACCCATTGGAACCTTTGCCTTGCTGGGGCCGACGGGTGTGGGCAAAACATTGCTGGCCCGCACTCTGGCCGAGCAGATGTTTGGCGATGCCAAAGCCCTGATTCAGCTCGATATGAGCGAATACATGGAGAAATTCAATGTTTCGCGTCTGGTGGGTTCGCCTCCCGGTTATGTGGGGTATGAGGAGGGCGGGCAGCTTACCGAGCAGGTGCGTCGCAGGCCCTACTCCGTTGTCCTTTTTGACGAAATCGAAAAGGCTCATCCCGATGTCTGGAACATGCTCCTGCAGATTTTGGAGGAAGGGAAACTCACCGACAACGTGGGACGTGTGGTGAACTTTCGCAACACCATCATCCTGCTCACCTCGAATATTGGTTCGGATACCATCAAACGTCAGAGCACTTTGGGATTTTCCCCCATCACCGATGAGAGCAGTTACGAGAAGATGCGGGAAAAGATCGTCGAGGAGGCCAAGAAAACCTTCCGTCCCGAATTTCTCAACCGCTTGGATGACGTGATCGTGTTCCGCTCGCTGACCAAGCCGGATTTGGTTGAGATTCTCAATCTGGAAATTGCCAAGGTCAGCCGGCGTCTTAAGAATAAAAACATCCTCATGACCCTTGATGAAAAGGCCAAAGATTTGCTGGTCGAGAAAGGCTACGATCCTCAATACGGAGCCCGGCCCATGCGCCGAAGCGTGGAGCGTTTTCTGGAGGATCCGCTGGCCGAGGAGATTCTCCGCGGAACCCTGCATGAGGGCGATCCCATCACGGTCACTGCTGAAAATGGCAAACTGGTGTTCACCCAAAAGGCGGCATCTCCCGGGGAGCTTTCCAGCTGAGTGTTCCAAGTTTTGCTTTCGAACCATCCGCGGCTTTTCGGCTTTGGGTGTTTTATCCGCTGCGTCAAACCTCGCTTCTGCCGGCAACGGCCGGCACGGGGTTCTCAAATTCTAATTGAACAATCCGCGCGGGGATGCAATCTTAAGCCCGTTAGAACTAAACCAATAAACCTATGAAAAAAACCACACTGTTGTTGGCCGCTTTTGCGGCATTGTTTGTCGGCACCCTATCCACCCCGGCTTTCGCCGAAGGCAAAGAAATCACCATCACCGGTCAGGGCAAGTGCGCCAAGTGCGCGATGCACCAATCCGACAAGTGCCAAAACGTGGTGCAGGTGGAAGAAAACGGCAAGACCGTCACCTATTATTTGACGGGCAAAACGAGCAAGGATTTTCACGGCAACCTGTGTCAGGAAACCAAGAAAGTGACCGCCACCGGCTCGGTCAAAGAAAAAGACGGCAAGTCGATGCTCAGCATCACCAAGATCGAAGTGGCCAAGTAAGCCCTCGTTCCAACAGATTTGAATTCCGCGCTCCCTTCAGGGGCGCGGTTTTTTTTCGGCTCCGAGGCCTCCCCCTGACGACTGGGAGGCCTTTTTGTGCTGGTGCCTGGCAACAATGGTTCGGGTGGCGAAAAAGAAAACCAGTGCCACCGGTATTCCAAGAACCGCCGATCCGGCCAGCATAGGCTTGCCCAGCGTCACGTAGGTGGTCCAGTTGCGCCAAGCGCGGGGGCCCAGGTGGGCATGGGTCAGAGCCTCGGGCCATACGTGCGGCCGGTTCAAAAGCCAGTGACCAGTCCGGTATTCCAAGTCAAAGACAAAGGGCATGAAGGGTAGCAAGATGTCGTGCAGTTGCACCGCAATGGCCGCGGCCAGCAGGTTGCACCCGAAGATCCAACCGACGGCGACTGAGAGCAGCGTCTTGAGTCCGAACAAAGGGGTGAATCCGAAGAAGACCCCGATGGCCACGCCGCCGGCGATGGCTTGGGGTGTATCGCGGATGGCCAGCAGTTTTAGGGAATGATGCTGAAGCCAGTTGCGCAATTTCATGGATTGGTTTCTTGCCGCAGGCAGCGGTTGAACGCCACTGCTTCCTCGTAGCGCACGCCGCTTCCCCCAAAAATATCCAGAGCCGATCCGATCGTCAGGTCGATCTTCCCCCGGCCCAGTCGGGTGACGGTCGCCAGGTCCTCCAGGCAATTCGCTCCGCCGGCATAGGTGGCTGGAATGGGGCAGCCGGCACTCACCTTGGCCAGAAGTTCCGGGTCAATCCCCCTGCAAAGCCCCTCGACATCGACGGCGTGGATCAGGAACTCCGAGCAATGAGCGGCTAGTTCGGCCAATGTTTGCGGGGTTAATTGGAGGTCGGTGAATTTCTGCCAGCGGTCCGTGACCACGTAATATTCCCCGTCGCGCCGGCGGCAGCTCAGGTCCAGCACCAGCCGATCCCTGCCAACGGCTCGTTTCAACCGGTCGAGCCTGTGGGCGTCGAGCCTGCCCTCTCGAAACACCCAGGAGGTGACAATGACATGCGAAGCGCCGGCTTGGAGCCAGTCCGCAGCATTATCGGCGTTGACGCCGCCGCCCAGCTGCAATCCGCCGGGATAAGCATCCAGCGCCGAGCGTGCCGCCGCCTCGTTACCCGGGCCGAGCAGGATCACATGCCCGCCCCGCAATCCGTCCCTGCGGTAGAGTTGGGCATACCACGCAGCCGAGTGGTCGGAGATGAAGTTGGTGCGCAGGCCGCTCCCCGGGGTGTCGAGGGTGCCACCAACGATTTGTTTGACACGTCCATCGTGGAGGTCAATACAGGGGCGAAACATGTCCTGAGATTAGGTTTCCCGGGGATGAATTGACACAAAAAAATTCGACTTGGGGGTGCGCCGCCGATTGCTTCCCGCCTCGACAAACGGGCGCAAGTTTCTAAAGTGTGCTCGATGTCGTTGAAACCTTTTGTCATTGCCGGACGTGAGTTCCACTCGCGGTTGATTCTCGGCACGGGGAAGTTTCCGTCCCCGGAAGCCATGCGCGATGCACTGGCCGCCAGCGGCGCGGAAATGGTCACCGTCGCCCTGCGCCGCGCCGACTTGAGCGGGCGGCAGGATCCCTTTGCGAATATTCTTGAATTCATTGATCCGCAGAAATATCTGCTGCTCCCCAATACCAGCGGCGCGATGAACGCCGAGGAGGCTGTCCGCCTGGCGCGACTGGCCGTCGCCGCCGGTCTGCCCAAGTGGGTGAAGCTGGAAATACATCCCGATCCCCGCTACCTGCTGCCGGACCCGATTGAGACCTTCAAGGCGGCGGAAATTCTAGTGGGGGAGGGTTTCATCGTGCTGCCCTACATCAATGCCGACCCGGTGCTGGCCAAGCGGTTGCAGGAAGTCGGTTGCGCCACCGTCATGCCCCTCGGCTCGCCCATAGGTTCCAATCGGGGCCTCCGCACCCGCGATCAGATCCGCATTATTCTCGAACAGGCGACCGTCCCGGTGGTGGTGGACGCGGGCATCGGCGCCCCAAGTCATGCGGCGGAGGCGATGGAGTTGGGGGCCGATGCCGTGCTGGTGAACACCGCCATCGCGGTGGCTGCGGATTCCAATCGCATGGGGGTCGCTTTCAAGCAGGCTGTGGAAGCCGGCCGTACCGCCTTTGAGATCGGGCTGGCTGCCCCCGGCCAGACGGCCAGCGCCACCAGCCCGTTGACGGCGTTTTTGGACTAAGCATCAGCACCGGATGAAAGACGTTTTGGATAGGCAGAAACGGCAGCCGGCCGTTTGGAGGCGCGAAAATGTTTTTCCATCCCGGCCGGATTTGTGTTCAATCGATGGCTGAACTGAAATGAACTCCAAAAATCTCTCCCGCTCCCGTGGCCGACAGATCCTCACTGCGGCGGAAAAGTGCCGGGTGCTCGTCGTCGGTGACGTCATGCTCGACCAGTTTATCTGGGGTGGGGTGACGCGCATTTCCCCCGAGGCGCCGGTGCCGGTGGTGGACTTTGCCAGTGAGAGTTTCATGCCCGGCGGTGCGGCCAATGTGGCCCGGAACCTCGTGGCGCTGGAGACTCCGGCGGAATTGTTCGGGGCCATTGGCGCTGATGACGCTGCGCGCAAGCTGCTCAAACTGCTGGCCGAACAGAATATCGGCTGCGCCGGTTTGGTGAAAACCCGCCTCCGGCACACTAGCATCAAGACCCGCATCGTCGCACATCAGCAGCAGGTCGTGCGGATCGATCGCGAGACACGCGGCCCTCTGGATTCGGGCGGCACGGATAGATTGCTCGAGGCGTTTAAAGCGCGGCTCTCCAAAGCGGATGCCGTGATTGTTGGGGATTATGGCAAGGGCGTGGTGACTCAGCCGCTCCTGAACGAGATCAAAACCCTTTGCCGCCAGCGGGGGGTGTGGCTGAGTCTTGATCCCAAGCCGGTGCATCATCTCAACTTGAGCAACCTTTCGCTCATCACGCCCAACCGCAAGGAGGCCTTCGAACTGGCGGTCTTACCGGACGAAACCAGAAACGCGGATCCTTTCGCGGATAAGAATCTGATGCTCGTGGCCGAGCGTTTGTTGAACGAGCTGCGGCCGGCCGTGCTGCTAATCACGCTGGGCGAATTGGGCATGCTGCTCTGCCAGCGCGGGCAGAAGCCCTTTCACATTCCCACCGTGGCCCAGGAGGTTTTTGACGTTTCCGGGGCCGGAGATACGGTCATTGCTTCTTTCACCCTTGCCATCGCTGCCGGGGCTTCGCCGGTGGAGGCTGCCATTCTGTCCAATCACGCCGCGGGAATTGTCGTCGGAAAGGTCGGAACGGCCATCACCACCCCCCGGGAGTTGCTCCAAAGTTTCAGTCCCTGAGAGCACCGATCCGGGGATCCGGAGTGAATGGGGGTTTCAAAATCATTCAGTTCCCGGGCTAATAAATGAACTCGAATTCCAAGATCACGGTGGAGACCATCCGGTCGATGAAAGGTCGCGGCGAAAAGATCGCCGCGCTCACGGCTTATGATTTTCCCATGACCCGCTTGCTGGATCAGGCCGGTGTGCCGCTGCTTCTTGTGGGTGATTCGCTGGGGATGGTGGTGCTTGGGCATCCGGACACCACGCAGGTGACGATGGGGGACATTGAGCACCATCTCCGCGCCGCAGTCCGCGCCCGACCCCGGGCCCTGCTGGGGGCTGATCTGCCGTATCGGAGCTATGACACTGTGGAGCAGGCGGTGACCAATTCGCGGCGACTCTTTGATGCCGGAGCCGAGTTTGTGAAAGCGGAGGGGGGCTGCGAAATCGTCCCTCAGATCCGGGCCATTCTCGCGGCGGGGATTCCGTTTCTTGGCCATATTGGCATGCTGCCTCAGCATGTGCTTGAAGAAGGGGGCAAATATCATATCAAGGGCCGTGACGATGCGGGCCGGGACCGGTTGATGGCCGATGCCCGGGCCTTGGCCGACGCTGGAGCCTTCGGGATGGTGCTTGAACTTGTCACTCCGCCGGTCAGCCGGATGCTGACCGCCGCCCTGAAGATTCCCACCATTGGCATCGGGTCCGGTTCCGATTGTGACGGGCAGATTCTAGTCACTCACGATCTGCTGGGGTTGTTTCCCTGGTTCACGCCTCGGTTTGTGAAACCGCGGCTTGATGCGGCCGGACAAATGCAAGCGGCGGTGGAGGCATGGCGCCGGGAGCTTTAGTGGCGCCGGCCTTGGTGCCGGGTGGATTTGGCCTTTCCGAGTCAAGGCCGACTCGGTTAAGATCCTACGGGATGCTTGTTTGGTGCCGACTGATTTTACTGATGGCTGCGCTGCTTGGCGGTGTGGCGACACTCCGTGCTGAGAGCGCGGAGGAGCGGGCCTTTGGGGCTGCCGTGGCGGCCTTTCGCACCGGGTTTTGGGATCGTTCCGAGAAAGCGTTTGCCGATTTGCAGCGCCGCTTCCCTGCCTCCACTCATCTGCCGGAGGCGATCTTGCTTCAGGCCGAGGCCAGGTTCCAGTTGGGAGAATTCTCCGCTGCGGTGGCGCTGCTTTCGGCCAACCAGGCCCTCGCCGCCCGATGGGCCGATGAATATCTTTTTTGGATAGCCCAGGCCCATTTTCGAAACGATGAATTGTCCGCCGCATCTGAGGCCTTTGCCCGCTTGATTCACGACTTTCCAAACTCCCCCCGGCGCTTGGAGGCTTGCGTCAACCAAGCCGGTGTTTATGCCCGACTGGGCCGGTGGTCGCGCGTCATCGAGGTGCTGCGGGAATCCTCCAGCCTCCTTGCAGACGCCGCCAAGGCTGATCCGGCCAATAATCTCGTCGTGGAGGGCCGGCTGCTTCTGGGGGAGGGGCAGTGGCAACAGCGGGATTACCCGGGCGCCACGGTTACCCTGCAGGCACTCTCCTCGCTGCATCTGCCGCCCGCCTTGGAGTGGCGCCGCTTGCATTTGGAGTGCCAGCTCCAGCTGTCCGGGCGGGAGCTGGCCCAAGCAATGTCAAGCGCCACCAATCTGGTGGCCCTGGCTATGGTGGTGAACCGTTCAGACTGGTTGGCGGAGAGTTGCTTCTTGCAGGCCCAGAGCCTGGAGCGTGCCGGAGACTCCGACGGGGCCGTTGCCGCGTATCAGCGCAATCTTGTGACTAATGCCCCTGTGGAAAGTCAGCGCCTGGCCCTGCTGAAAATCGCCGGGTTGAACATCTCCCAAGGTGCGGCTGCCGGAGCCATCCGCACGCTGGACCAGTTTCTGAAATCATTCTCTGACTCCACCTTGGCTGACTTGGTCTGGTTGACCCTTGGGGAACTCCAGCTGCAGCGGGCCGCACCAACTCTCGCGGACAACGGCATGTCGGCCGGGGGGGCAACCAATGTGCTGGACCAAGCCGCGCAGAGGTTTGAGGGGTTGCTGACCCGCTTTCCCAGCAGTCCCTTCACCGGCAAGGCTTGGTTGGACAAGGGGTGGTGCTTGTGGCTTGGGGGACGGATGGGGGAGAGTGTCCAAGCGTTTCGGCGCGCGACCGAAATTCTCCCCGTCTCAGAGAATCAGGCCACGGCCCGATTCAAGTGGGCTGATGCCCAGGTTGCGATGCAGGATCACGCCGGAGCGGTGACAAATTATCAGGCTCTGGTGGCTGTTTACGGGGCCTCAGCCGAGATCCGCGGGCGTTTGTTGGAGCCGGCGCTCTACCAGTTGGTGCGCGCCGCGCTGGCGGCAGGCAACGAGCCCGCCGCCGTCGAGGCCCTGCAGCATCTTCTGGAGTGGTTTCCTGACGGTTTTGCCGGCGACCATGCCTTGCTTTTGGTTGGTCAGGGACGCCCGGGCCTGAGGGATCCCAAACGCGCCCGGCAGCTGTTTGCCGACTTTGAAAGGCGCTACCCGCACTCATCACTTCTGCCCGAGGTTCGTTTGGCCGTGGCGCGATCGTACGAGCAGGACCATGACTGGAATCAGGCTGCGGCCTGTTACGAGGGTTGGGCGCAGGCCTACACCAATCATCCCGGCCTGCCGCGCGCCTGTTTCAGCCTTGGATGGAACCGCTTCATGGCCGGGCATGATACGAATGCGCTGGACGTTTTCACGCGGTTTGTGGACCACTTTCCCACCAACGAGCTGGCAGGCCGGGCGCAGTGGTGGCTGGGGGATTTTTATTTCGGGCTGGCCGATTTTAAGAATGCCGAACTGAATTACCAGCTCGTGTTCCAAAAATGGCCTGCCAGCGATCTGGCCGGGGCTGCCCGCATGATGGCGGGGCGCTCGGCGGTGGCGCGGCTCAATTACCGGGAGGCCGTCAGCTATTTCACCAACCTGACCAGTGATCCCCAGAACCCTCTGTATGCCCAGGCCCTCTTTGCTTACGGCGACTCCGTGATGAACCTCAGCGCCGAGCAGACGAACCGTCAGGACGATCTTGGTTTGGCAGTCCAGATTTTCGCGGTCATTCCCGCGACCAATGAGCTGGCCGGAGCGGCTGCAGGGCGGATAGGAGATTGTTATTTGCAGATGGCCGCCATTGAGCCGAAGTATTACGGCATTGCTTCCAACGCCTATTGGCAGGCTTTCTCCGCACCCCATGCCTCGGTGGCTGTGCGCAGCCAGGCCAAAGTCGGTTTGGGAGCCGCCGCCGAGAAGCAGGCCCAGAAGCGCGCGTCTGCCCAGCCCGACCCTTTGTTCGAACTGGCGCTTAATGATTATCTCGACGTGCTTTTTGGCAACGACCTTCTCGCCGGGGAACAGCCGGATACCTTCTGGACGCGCAAGGCCGGAATGGAGGCTGCGCGCTTGGTGGAGACTCAGCAACGCTGGCCCCAGGCTATTAAAGTCTACCAAACTCTCGGGCAGATTTTCCCCCCGCTACGCAGCGCTCTGGACCGGAAAATTCTCCGCGCCCGCGAACAGTTGGCCGCACAAAAGAACTAAGACCCCGGTTTGACACTCCCCATTTCACACGCTACTTTCACTTTCTGATTTTCTATGGATTCCATCCCCATTCAGTCTGATACGGTCCTGCGGCTCACACCCGAGGCGGCTCTCGAAGTGAAATCCATGCTGACCCAGCCCGAGAACGCCGGCAAGACTCTGCGCTTTTACGTGGAGCAGGGAGGCTGCTCCGGCATGCAATACGAAATGATCTTCGACGAGCGACGCGGGGATGATCTTGTTTCTGAGTGGGACGGCGTGCCGGTTGTGGTGGATCCCTTCAGCGCGAAATATCTTCAGGGCACCGTGGTGGATTTCAGCTCGGAACTGACGGGGGGTGGGTTCAAGATTTCCAATCCCAACGCCCGGCAGAGCTGCGGATGCGGAAAGTCCTTTCAGGCCTGATCCAATCGGTCTTTAAACAAGCTGGCGGGTTGGGTTTTAAAAAGCCCAGTGGAGCCGGGCACCCAGAATCGATACCGGTCCGCGATCGCGGTTGAAGGCCGGATTGGTAATGAACTGATAATCGGCTGTCAGATGGCTGCGTTTAGCCAGCTCACAAGAGTAATAGGTCTCCAGGCTCTTCTCCCACCCATAACTCAGTCCTCCGTCTCCGGCCAGGATACCGCTGCCTGCGGCTACTACAAAATTTTTGTGGGATTTCGAAATGCCGCCCGCTGCCGCCGCCATCCCAAGGGGGGCATCGGCGCGTTGCCAGAGTTCGCCCTGAAAACTCAGGCTGAGCGAGGCGGAATAATCCACAGCTCTGAACACCCATGCTTTGTTTCGACCGTCGCTTCAGCCAGCCCGTGAAAAAACGCCCACATCCCGCAGTAGTTCCTGTTCCAGATTCAAACCCACTCCATATTTTTTTAGGAAGGCGCGTGTGGCGGAAAACTCTGCCGGGCGAGTCGGGTTGAAGACAGCATCGCCATAGCTACCCATTTGGGCTTGATTTAAGTAGGTCAGTAGCCGTAGTGCGACCGGATGTGTCGCCACAGCAAACCGGCGTTCCAATTCGGCAATCATCCCCCAGGCTTGCAGGAAATGCTGATCAAGCGCCGTGCCGTTGGAGTTGCGCGGCATCTGAAAAAAACCGTAGCGCCAGGTCCAGAGTGGTTCGTTCAGTTCGGCGGCAAACCCAGTGATGTAACCCAAACTGTCGGCGGGGAAATCCCACGCCTGATTGGCCATCAGGCCCCAACTCATGAATTGTGTCCGCGGATCATTTGCCCAGCGGTTATTATCGAAGAGGTCCTTGGCGCTGATTCTGCCGAGGGTC
>CAIQOK010000132.1 GCA_903873415.1 uncultured Verrucomicrobiota bacterium
GGCGCCGTCGAGGGCGTCCACGATGCCATCCGAGTTCTGATCCGTCACATTGTAATTTTGCTGGTAGATGGTCTGTCCTGTTCCGATTCCCATCGTGAAGTTCCAGACCAGTCGGTTATAGACCGGGGAGGTTTTCACCCCCGGAACCAGGACATCATCGCGGCCGCGATCCAAAGCCAATTCCTCCTCAAGAAGCGAGGGTTCCTGCCCCATGAACGAGAAAAGAGAGGTGGCCACAGAGCCGTAAGTGGCGCTGTCCGTGCCGATGCCGATGGTGGGATTTGCGGCATCGGCCCAGGCTTCGTTGCCGACCATCATGTAAAGGTCATTGATATATCCTGCGGCCAAGAGGAGGGCCTGGTTGGCGGGACCGTAGTTGTAACCGGAATTAATGCTCAGGGCCTGGCCGCGCTGGAGCACGGTCTGGTAAATCTCGATCAGTCCATAATTGTTCAAGGTATCCTGGTTGAGGGCCACGGCCCCTTCCCAGCGATGGCCGGCTTGGGTGAGCATGGAGGAGGACGTGTTGACGGCATTGTCGAAGAGGTTGGCGGTGCGCTGGTTGAAGGGGTTGATACCCGCAAGCACGCGCTTGATCCAGCCCTCCACCAGCACGGGCGAAGTCCACGAGGACCATTGGTTATAGAGGGGGTTGGCGGCGTTGGTGGGGCGATAGCGCAAGGTCACGTAGTTATCACCCAGCACCTGGATGCCAGCGCCGCCCAGCAGATAGCGTGGGAGGCCGGTGCCCTGAACCAGCTGCTGATACATGCTCATGGTGGCGTCCTGGACAGGCGGTTGTCCGGCGATGGGAGCGGCAATCTTCCACTGATACTCGTAGTCCTTGAAATTGCCGCCCATGTCGACGCTGTGCTGGAAGGTCACCATCTCACTGAGCGGGTTGGGCGGAGTGATCACTTTCAGTTCACCTCTGTGGAGGGATCCGCCGACGCGGAGGATGTGCAGCGCGACGGGATCGCCGGGCTGGGTGAACGCCGCGCCGCCTGACTCCACGAGGGTGACGTAACCGCTGCCCGGGCCGGAGGCGGTGAGGGCCTTGCTGGAAACCGCCTGATTTTCCGAGGTGATGTATGGGAGGGTGGCGATGCCGTAGTTGATATTATTTGTGGTGTCTGTGCTGAGCGGAGCGATCCAATTCCCATTCGTAAGAACGAAGGTTTGAATGGTGGTGCTGAGATTCGCGACACTGGCAGTCCAAGAGGTCAGCTGAGGGTCGGCGGGGTCGCACAAGGCCGAAACCAGGGCTTGGTCGTTCGTATTGAGAACATTGAGGGAGAGGTAGCTTTCGCCTACGGTCTGAGGCGTATATTGGCCGACAAACACCAACCTGGAGCGGGTCGGATCAAAATAGATCAACTGACTGAGGTGAGGCGGCAGGTTCGGAAAATAAACCCGGCCTTGATAGGTCTGGGTGGCGATGCTGGAAGGCAGGCCACTGGTCAAGAGGCTGGTTTTTTCGCGGGTAGGATCGAAAAGCACGACGCTGGGGGTTGAGCCGGAGAAGTTTGTGGCGATGGACTGCTGATACAAGATGGCGGCGGTTTTCCAATCGCCCACGCCGGGCAGGCCGGAAACGGGTTTCACCAGGGTTTGACCGTATTCCAGCACAGGGACTGGCATTGTGTTGTCGGTGGGATCCTGCTCGGGCCAATACGGGCGATAAACGATGGAGATAGGTGCTGTGGAAGGACTGGTCGGGTCGCCCACATAGGCGCCGCCCGAGCCCACGGGACGAAGATAGGGCACGACCGATCCGGCGGCCGGAGGGTTGGCATTCCCCGGCCAATCAAAAGAAGGGTCGGTCGGGTAATAATATTTCATCTGGAAACTGTTCGAGGAGGCGGCGCTGTAGGCCAGGAACGGGGCACGGTTCGTAAAATAGGTCGACACACCGCTGACGGTATTGGTGCTGGGCATGACCAACTGCCCCTGGGTGACCGTGGAACCGGTGGTAGCCACGGTGAGGGTGAGCGTATTGGTAGCCCGGCTACCATCCCAGAGATCGGCCACGATGAGCTGAAGATTGGTGGTGCCGACCGCGGACAAGGGAGGGGTTCCGATGATTTGTAGTCCGTCAGTGGGGCTCACGGAGAGCCAGGAGGGAAGAGAGCTTTGATTCAGGGTGAGGTAGTTGGGCTGGCGCGACGCATGCAGGTTGAGGGCAAAAGACTGGCCCGACAGCGCTGTGGCGGCTGTGAGTGCGCTGAAAGTGTTGTTGTTAAAAGTGCCCACCCGAAGCGGGGGAAGTCCGGCATTCGGTCCGCGCGAGACCCACCAGCCCCCCTTGCGATCTTTATAGGTAAAGCTGCCGTAACCGGGATAAGCGCTGGCCATGCTGGAGGTCCAACCTGTCGGGACATCCGTCGTATCCCCGGCGGGCTCGTTGTTGTAATTCACCCCATTGACCACGGGGGGAGGCAGAAGAGGGAGCGGCATGGGAGACTGAAGGAGCTGCCCCGCCGGGGTGGGATAATCAAACACATATCCGGCTGCCGCGTCCTCGCGCAGCACCTTATACGCCGTCATGTTCAGCGCCCCATCCTCATCGGTATATTCCACCAAAACATAGGGCAGAGAAGTAAAGGTGGAGTTAAGAGTGGTTCCATTGGTGGCATTTAAATCATCCCTCAGGGCATAAGCCGTTCCGGCCGACATCATGGCGTGTTCCTCATTGGGATTATAGCCCGGCTGAGCCGGGTCGGTCTGGCGGTAAATGCGGCCCAGCCGCTCATAGTTGCTGATCGCGCCATTTCCGGCACTGCCCTTGTTGCTGGCCATCACGATGGTTTTGGAGTTGGGATACGCCAGGGTGTAATAACCCAAGGCTGACGGCCAATAGCTCTGACCAAAGCCCAACGCGCCGCTCATGGCATTGGGGCGGAACCACAGAACCTCGAACTTACTCTGGCCCGAGGCCAGGGCGTTGACGGCAATGATCCTGCTGGAGGCGACGGCGGCGGGGAATCCTACGACAAAGGGATCCTGGTAGGCGTTGGCGTTGAAAAAGTTGCAGCTATTCGTGAGAAGATAGCCGACGAAGATGTTGGTCGGCTCCCCGGAAGGCTGAGGAATGCGGCTGCCGACATAGGCGATGTTCGTATAAACCGCGGGACCGGAAAGGGAAGAGGCAAAGGCCAGAAGATTTGTGCCCGGAGTGTATCCCGCAAGATTGGTGACCACGGTCCCGGCAAAGGGCGAGGTGGGGGCAGGGGTCAGGACCGCCTGCTGCAGAGCGGTATCGAGCCAGGAATAGACCCGTTCGAACGCCACGTTTACCCCGGCGGTGTAGCGGATAAGCGCCCGGTGCACAGGGTAGGTCGCCGTTAGAAAGCTATAGTATTGGTTGCCATTGATGATCTGCCCACGGGGTGTGTCGAGCGGGTCCTGATATTGTATCGTGGGAGAGTTGTTGGCCGGGAGTGCGACAGCGGTTGCCTGGGCCAAGAGGTCCGAGGAAACCAACGGGCGGACGTAGTGGCTGTAACGGGCGGGGTCGGTTGGCCAAGAGAGTTTATAGCGGGCCAAATCCCGGGGCCAGAGCATGCCGGCCACACCCGTCTCAAGCCACCAAAGCTGGCAATCATTCAGGTTGCGGGTCTCCGCAGCGGCAAAAAACTCAACCCTGGGTTTGGCGCTGTTGATGTAGAAAAAGGACTGGGCGCTTTGGGCCGCCGCGACGGGATTGACCCGCGAGGGCGTCAACAGGGTGATGTCTCCCCCGTTCACAGGCACAAGTTGATCGCCCAGTTGCTGCTGGGTATCCGTGGGATAGGGTTGTTTCAACACATCCACAATCTCGATTCCAAGCTGTTGGCGGGTCTTGTCCGGGTTGAGGTCGCCGAGAATTTCCATGAACACCCGGCCCTCGGTGTTATAGGCATGGAGGAAGCCGGTGGCCTGGTCATACCACAGGGTGCGGGTCTCCTGGTATGCCTGGTTGGTATTGGCAGAGGGGGCCGTCGGATCGATGAATTCGGCGCTGACGTTCGCTGGAAAAGCAGAGCCGTAGGCAATGGTGATGCCGCCCACCAGGGAGGACGGCACCTGGACAAGAACCCCCAGGGAAGAAAACTGCTTCTCGGTCCAATACATTCTGCGGGGAGGCTGCACGGTGCCGCCATTGCAGTTGTAGAACTGCTGAAAGGTCGTGAAATACAGCCCGTTAATCACCGCATAATTGGTTCCGGAAGGCACGCTGGTGCTGTAGGCGGATGTCATCCAGGTCACGCTGACCTGGCCGGGCTGGGTGGCATAGACCTGTTTGGAGTTGGGGCTGTAATAGACGCCGTAATTCGTGTAAGGAGATGCCTGCCAGTAGGCGTAAGGGGAAATATTGGTCAGAGCCAACCCGTTCTCATCCGTCGGAGGCGGTGGAATCACGTCGCCATAGCGATAACTGATGGAGCGGTAGAAGAGACTGCCGCCCCCCATGCAGCGGGTCATCAAAATCATGCTGCCGCCCGAGCCAAACACCGGCATGCGTTGGCTGTCCACGCCCACCTGACCGCTGAACGCGTTGGTGCCTTGATTCAGATACGCCACGTTGCTGACCGTTTGCCAGCTGCTCATGGTCAGGGCCGGCACCGCCGAAAACACCTGAATGGCCCGCCACTGGTTCGGCGTGGGCGTATCGGTGGACATCACGGTGGGCGACGCCATGGACGAGTTGGTCGTCGCCTGGCGGCCATCGGACCCCACCGGAGTGTTCACCACGGAGGAGATCGGCACACCGCGCGTGGAGGAGAGGTTGAACCAGTTGGTGGCCAGCATCGGGGTCTGCGTGGGCAGATTCGCCACGACCTGCGCCGACGCCTCGGTGGCAGTCAGCGCGCCCAGCGCACAACCCAACGCCAATGCCGGAACCGACAGCAGTCGATAGACACGATTCATGCGATCAAACATAACGTTTCTCATTCACCAACAGTTTCTCAATACCTCTACCGCTCTGACTCCAAGGGCGCTTCGCCCTTCCCGCTTCCCGCCTAGCGCCTAGCACTTGGCGCTTTAGTTGTCGTTGAGGTGCAGGGCCGCCTGGGTGCTGCGAGGCCGTGTGGATTGCTCGGAGAGGCGCGAGAGGATCTGCTCCATCGCGGCCATCTTGTTTTCCATCTGCTCGAGCTTGGCCGACTTGCGCTCCAGTTCCGCCAGCCGGGCCACCTTGGCTTCGAGCGACTTGATCTTCGCCTCCTTGGCCGAAAGCTCGGCGTCCATGCGGAGTTTGAGTTCCTGAATCGATCTGCAGGCCACGGTTGCAAACTCGGTGTAGGCCACCGTCAGGCGCTCCTCTTTGGAGTTGGGTTCAATGCCGGTTTTCACCATCAGCGGAAAGAGGGGTTGGAGTTGCTGGGCAATCACGCCTAGTTTCAGTTTGTTCGTGGAAGAATCCTCATTCCAGTGATAGCGCACAAACTCCACCTGCATGAGGTTATCTAGCATCGGTTCGGCGCCTGAGATGTCCTTTTTCAAACGACGGTCGGAGTAGTAATCCCAGTTCGAATCACCGTCATACACCGCGTCCCTCCAGTACCCCCCGTTTTGGCTGCCGTTGTAGAGGGAAATGGTAGCGCCGCCATTGTTGGAACCAGAGACAGATTCTCGCACCGTGAACCTGGCCTCGCTGCCATTTTTGATGACCTGAAATCCGCCATCCGATCGGATCCAGCTGTTCACATGGAGTTTCTGTTGAGGATCTAAGGTGCCGATACCGACATTGCCACCGGAATTGATAAACATCCATGTATTGGCTCCGGCGGTATTCTGAAAATAAGTGTTGCCGCCCGCGCGCAGCGCGAGTGAACCATTCCCGTCATAATAAAAACCGGTCGAGATCCCGGTTCCAATGTAGGCGCCGTTGAACCACCCGTTTCCAGTCACGGTCAATTTCTCTCCAGGATTCGTGTTTCCGATTCCGACATTCCCACCGCTGGTCAGGGCCATTACATTGGCAGAATCGTTATTTCTCCTGATATATAAATTCCCCCCATTTGAACCGAAGTTGAGGTAGTCGTTCCCATCGCTATGCCTTAAATACCAAGGCTGATGAGTGCCAGAGGTGTCTTTGAGGTAATTCCAGGCAGCATTAGGACCGAAGAAACCGGTAGCTGAGACTACATTACCACTGAAATAGGCGTTGCCGTCAGTACCAATCGTTAAGCGGTCGTTGGATCCGAAACTCCAACTATTTTTAATCTTAAATTTCTGACCATCCGCATTATCAACCCCCATGGACCACCCGTTGACGCCGGCGACATCCATACTGAAGTAGGGACTGCCCCCGCTGCTTCCAGCGACACGAGCGGCGATAATCGCGTACTGGTTAGCCGAGTTATTAGGATTGTAAACATACAGTCCGTTTGCAGAAGGGTCGTTGTTGCCCTTCGCACCGACCTGAAGCGGAGCGTTCGGAGAAGTGGTTCCAATCCCCAGATAACCATTGGCCGCAATCCGCATCCGCTCATAGGGGGTGTAAGAGGTCATAGGATTCCCAGAACTTTGCCGAAACACGATCGGTTCGTTGGCATCGTCTCCGGTATCAATGTAGAGGGCGCCGTCGTTGCTGGTTCCAGCCCCGTGGATACGCCAGAAATCACTGCCCGCCATGACCCCACCGATACCGGTGTTATCCGTCCCGTCCGGTTGGTCGCAGTAGATCAGACCGCCGTAGATCTGGAGCTTATTGCCGGAGGCGGCCGTCCCGATTCCGATGTTTCCATAGACATTGAGGTTGGCGTTGGCCGTCAGGGCGGTGCTGCCGGTGACGAGAACATTGCTTCCGCTGGCGTTGGCCAGATTGTTGGCGTAGGTGGAGACGAAGGCATACGGGGCGGTCACCCAACGGAGGCGGGGGGTCATCGTGACGTCCGCTCCGGAGGCGCCGATGCCGCGGATGGTGATTTCGAGGTAGCGATCGGACGCGGTGGCGTTGGTGGCGAACACGCCCACCAGACTGTGGCCGTAGGGGGATAAGATAGCACCTTCGCCGAGCATCAGGCTCACGTTGCCGCGATCCACTGTGGCGGTCTGGGTCTCGGCCCAGAGGGTGTTTCCGGCGGTGGCCGCGTCGCAGATTTTAAGGGTGAGATTGAAATTCCGGGTGCCGTTGGTCGCCAGCGGTGTCCCGGTGTTGTCGGTTAGGAATCCTTGATAGGCAATGCGCTCGGGCGGGTTGCCGTTGGATTGCGCCTGCGCCAGAGGGACCATGGACAGGAGTCCGAGCGCGAGGAGAGACAAGAGCCCCATGCGCCTGGAGGCCTCGGGAGTCCTAAGAGGAGTGTTCATCGGTGGATTGGATTTGCTCATAGAGTTAGGTGGATAGAGTCGTTAGAACGGGATTTGATATCAGGGCGGCAGGGTCAGGGCGCGACGGTTAAATTGGGGTTATCGGTCATGCGGTTGAGCTGGAAGAAACCGACAGCCTGGAAAGTGCGTGTATTGGAGCCCAAGCCCAGCACGGTATAGGTCTCGGAATAGTTGCCACTCACAGCGGTGGCGGAGCCGGTGCGGCCGGCGAAATCGTCTGAAACGCCGGAGAAGTTCAGAGTGATCTGGCGTTGGAGATCATAAGACTCGGCGCCTCGGGGCAGCAACTGAGTGAAGGTGCTGTTCAGGTTGTCATGGTCCGGGTGGTAGGCGTGAACGAACGGGTTGGAGGCGCGGTCGTTGTAATAAGTCGTGACGGTAGTGGCGAGGGTGGCTCCGCGGGAAATGGGGCTGTTGAACGACCACAGGGTATTGGTGGGAGTCCAAGGGAGGTGGACGGCGGAGATGCGCCGGGCCTGGGCCAGCAGGCTGGAGTTCAAGGCGGATTCCCCGCTGGAGATGATGCCATTGGTGTAAGCGTCCACCCCGACATAGACACGCTGCATGAGCAACGCAGGGTTGCCGTTGGTGGGGTTCTGAATGATGAGCCGGAGGGGATAGGGCGTGGAAACGACACCCATATTCGTGTTGACCGAAGTTAAGTAAGAACCCGAGTTGGGGAGCATGATCATCCCACTCGAGGCGTTAACGGAATAGACATTGAACAGGCGGTTGACCGTGTAGATGACGGCGTTGGTCGTGCCAACGGGGGACGAAATGAACGCCAGACGGGTGCCGTCGCCTGAACTGGCCACCCCGGACCATTGGCTGGCCAGGCTGCGATTTTGCCAGGTCTTCCCCCCGTCCTCGGAGGTATAGATCGGACTGCCCGGAGCAGCCGCCACCAGATGCAGCCCATCGAGCGAGCAGGCCACTTTGGCGCGGGGAAGAGTCAGAGGCGTGCTGAAGAAGGTGGAGCCGCCATCCTGCGAGACCGAGATCTGACCGTTGGTGGAGACGGTGACCAGGGTATTAAGTCCGGCATCCGCAGCGGCGACGATGGTGGATCGACCGCTGGAGGCAAGGGACATCCAGCTGACTCCCTTGTCCCAGGACCGATAAGAGCGGCCGTCATTGATGATGGCGACGACATTGGAGCCAGAGGCAGACTGGACGAGAGCGCCCCAGCTCTCGTTGGCGTTGGAGGTGGGTCGGGTCGCCGCCCAACTCACCCCGGCATCGGGCGAGCGCAGAATAACTCCCGCGGCGGTGACGGCGTAAAACACCGTGCCGTCTTGGGATACGGAGATAGTCGTCCACGTATTGGATCCATAAGAGACGGCGGTGGTGGCCCAGTGCGCGCCATAGTCGCTGGAGAGATAGAGCGGACCGTTGGTCACGGCGGCGAGAACCACAGTACCGACCGCGGAACAGGCCAAAGCCGACCAGGGCTGGTTGGTGACGGTGCCAGAGGGATTATTCGTGGCCACCGAAGACCAAGTCTGGCCGTAATTTGAGGAGACATAGATCTGGCCGCCTGTGGAGTTGGTGCCGGCATCGGCTACAAAGAGACGGCTGCCATCCGCCGAAGAAGCGACGGCACTATAATTATTGGCAAGGACGGGGCTCACTCCGACGGCGTCGAGCAAGACCGTGCCGAAATCGGAGGGGGAGTTGCTGGAGGTGATGAACGAAAGGGTCATCGCGCTGTTGGTGGCGACAAAGGGCATGCTCCAGACTTCGGTGTAACGCGTTGTGGAGGTTCCAGATGCAGCCACGGGCACGACGGTGTGCGAGGGCACGATCATCTGGCCCACACCGGCTGCCGACCCGATGCGGACCTGCTCCGTGAGATAGCCGGCGTTGGTGACCGCCAGCCCCCCGTTGGCCGTGTCGCCGATCAACTTAAAGGCGGCAGCGGAGTACGTGGTGTTCGTGCCGAATCCGGCGCTGACTTCCAGCGAAGCATTGCCGTAGCCATTAAAATGAACGAGGCGGACGGGATAGGTGCCCGCAACCATGTTGGTAAAGATGCTGATCCGGTCACCTGCGGCTGTAACCGCATCATAGACAGCCACATTGGTTCCCACGGTCAGACGGAATCCGTCGTCGCTGTTCACATCAAAGGAATAGGTGCCGTTGGTGGGGATGGAGATCAAGGCGGTGGCCTCGACGACCCAATTGGTTGTGGCGGTGCCCAAGCCCGGAAAATTCACGTCGCCGGTGAACTGACCGGCGTTGCCGGACGGGTAGTTGTAATTCAGGAAATTGGCGTTGGTGGAAAACACGGTTGCGATGGTGGAGTTCGTGTTGGCCAGGAGCGATTCGGCCTGGGCGATACTGCCAATCAAAGGGGTTGAGGCAGTGACCACCGCGACTTTCACTTTCCAGCCCTGCAGCAGGGTGGTGTTGGTGGCTGTGGCTTGGGCGTTCTCGAAATAATGGAGCTGATAAAGGCCCCCGACCTGGAGGTTGCTCACCACTTGAGATAGGACATTGGTGCCCTGCATAAACGCCACTTGTTTTCCATCGGGAATCAATCCGTTATCGGCATAAGGCGAGTATGACACCAAACCCGAAGTGCCGGGATTGATGCCGACCAGCCCGGTGGCTGTCCAGCCGGTGAGAGAGGTGTAGCCCGGGAATAGTGAAGGAGTATCGGTCTGGAAGCTAGGGTTGATTATGGGCACGGCTTGAGCATTGACCCAAGCGGCGCCGCTCTGCTCGGAGTTGGGGGCGCCCAATCCGGCGGCAAGCGCCGCCGCGGCGACTCCTGTGGATATGTAGTTCGTGACGACCGGATAGGTTTTGAGATATTCGCCCACTTTGGTAACGGAGGCATTCCCTATCCACAAACCGCCGAGGGAACCGACGGAAGCAGACACCCCCACTTTAACGCTCATATAGCCGAGAGAATCGGTAAAATTGAGGATACCGCCCAGCAAGGTGCCTTGGGCATTGGTGATCGCAGAGCGGTCCAGCCCGAGCGTGACCGCCACCGAGGAGCTGGAGCTGCCATACGGTCCCAAGGTCCAGCTGTAAGTGGCATTGGTGGAGATGCTGCTGTAGCCGTAGGTGAGGTTGGTGGGGTTGAGGGCTCCTTTGACGAGGAGCGGCGGCACGGCGGTATATGCGCTCTGGCCTGAAGGCGCGGAGTCGGAAGGCAGCAGGTTGGCGGTAACGGTAATGGTGTTGGTGGTGAGATTGCTGAGACGGAACACGCTCTGACCGCTGCTGGTGCCGAAATTAATACCGCCCGCCGGGGTGCCGGTGATCTCGAACGGGCCGAAATAATTGTTGAAGACCGCTCCGGACCGCATCCAATAGGCTTTGCCGCGGGTGACGGAGTTTAAACCAAACAGGGCCGAAGCCAGAAGCTTGGGGTTGACGCCCGAAACCAGTTCGCCCCCGACGTAATAATCCACTTCGGGGCTCACCGATTGGAGCATTGACGATTGGCCGAAGAAGCTGGCGAAGTTGGGCGGATTGTTGCTCACCACAGGGAATCCGATCAAGTTCAGGCCGGAGACAGTCCAAGTATGGCGAGGCGGGGCGGGCTGGCCTTTGACCGTCCAAGTGTAGTTGTAAAGATTTGTCGCGGCGCTGCTTACGCTCAGGTAGACCAGATAGGCGGAATCCCCAACCAGATTTTGCAGGGTGGCCGCGGAGGAGTTGGTGCGGTTCCAGGAGAGCCAATCCAGCGTGGCTCCGGGGGTGGAGGGGGTGTTGATTGTTTGGGTCCGCAGGCTGGGGTTCCAGCGCCACACCTGAGTGATGGGGTTGGCCGTGTCGGTGGAGATGAGGTTGCTGATGCTGGTGTAGGAGGCGTCGACGTGGAGGAAGACGGCGTTCCAGCCGTTGGTGAGCTGAATCGTCTCGGTCGCCCACTGGGCTTTGAGCGGTGTCAACCCGGCTGCCAGAATGAGGGGCAGAAGGAGAAATCTGAGTGGTTTTTTACAATTCATAACACCGTTTGTTCAATTCAACACCTGACCTTATATACAACCTGCTGGCCGGTGTAAATTTCTTTCTGTAAATTGCTTTCTTTCCCTGCTGCTTCGCCCCTTTGGGGTGAGGCGGAGCGATGGTGAGCATAGCGAACCGAGCGCATGCGGATGAAGTGATTCACGAGGCGTTCTTCCAGCTCGACGCGCCCCGTCAGGAAAGCCCACGCGACATGGCCTCCCTCCGGAATCGCCGCCGCTATTATCGTGAATAGCTCGCACTGAACATCGGAACATCCCTCTATCTATGCGAAACGCGAATCTGACACGGCATGCCGAAGTGCGCTTGGGCGAGCGCTGCAAACTTTCGCCCGAAAAACTGAAAAACCTCTTGGACCACGGCGTCACCATTCCCGTCGCCCTCCAGAAAGGCGGTCGCCACGCCAAGCGACTTCTTTATTCCAGTCCCGATCATGCGTGGCTTATCGTAGTGCAGGATGCCGACGACGGCGGCATCCTCACCGTCATGCCCCTGGATTTCGTTAAGCATCACCTCGGCGTCACCGCTGCCCAGCGCCGCAGCGCCCGCAGTCGTGTTCTCGCGTTTGAAAAACCGCGTGCGCCGCGACAGTCCTGCACGGCAACGAGCATCGCCGTTACTGCGACGACCGCTGGCAATGCTGTTGTGCCGCCGCCAGACCAATCGTCAGTGGCGAAAGGTTTGAAACTTCGCGTCAACTTCACCATCGGAGGCGCGGTATTTTCCAAGAATCTTCCGGCAACTCTGCCTGAGCATGGCGAACCAGCAGATCGGAAGAGCGTCGTGTAGGGAAAGAGTGTGCCTCTA
>CAIQOK010000133.1 GCA_903873415.1 uncultured Verrucomicrobiota bacterium
ATTCGAGGTCGTAGTAAAAGCCGTTCTCAACGGGAGGGCCGTAGGCGAACTGGGCATCGGGCCAGAGCCTCAGGATGGCGGTGGCCATGACATGGGCGCAGGAGTGGCGGATGCGCTCCAGCTCGGTCATTTTGGCGCGGTCGTCCAAGGTTTTGCGTTCGGAATTGGCGTCGTCGGGTTGAGGATTGGCGTCGGACATAAAACAAATTCGATTCAGAAGGATTTGCTGTGGCAACAGGGGCTGAACGCGGCACTCGCCCGGGCCAAAGGGACACTCGCTTGCGGGCGGCGCAAGGGAAAAGCCGTCGATGACACGCCGGACAGACATATTTCATGAAACTGAGTTTGCGGTGCTTTCACGGGCCCAGAATACGGGCACCGCCGCTAAAAGACAAAGCAGATTCAGGCAATGTGTCCCGAGCGAGTCCGCCTGCAGGGTTTGCCGTTCATTTTTTTCTTCGGGCATGAATCAAACAGGCGTATCATTCGCAATAGTCTGGGCGGGTTGCCGGATTGATGATTTGCCGGCGCTCCTCCGCGATTGATTTGACATGAAACTCCTTTTCTCCGAGCAGAAATCGGATTACGCCCACTATCAGTTTCCCTACGCCATATGGGGGCTGCCGGAGGCGGGCGAGACGCCGGCCGGCCTGTTCAACGCCGGATTCCTGCCGTCGTCGCGTAATCTCGACCGCTTTTATCTCTGCCGCCAGGTGCGGGTGGATCTGGCCAGGTTCAAGCCCTCGTCCGAAAACCGCCGCATCCTGCGCAAGGGAGCCGGCATTGCGGTGAGTCTGGTGCGACGGGACGAATTCGAATACACGCCCGAGCGGCGCCGGTTTTTCAAAACTTACGCCGACATTAAATTCGGCAAAGACGTGATGTCTTTTGAACGGCTCGATGCGCTGTTCGATTCCCCCATCATTTCGCATCTGCTCTTGTTTACGGACGCGAAGAGCGGCGCGGAAATGGGCGTGGCCACACTGTATTTGGAGGGCCTGGCCCTGGCCTTTTACTACTACGCGTT
The DNA here is from genome assembly GCA_903873415.1 of uncultured Verrucomicrobiota bacterium. Lineage (GTDB taxonomy): Bacteria > Verrucomicrobiota > Verrucomicrobiia > Limisphaerales > CAIQOK01 > CAIQOK01. The sequence continues at coordinate 1,028 of CAIQOK010000133.1, forward strand.
CTACGATCTGGCTTATCACGGCAGCAACCTGGGAATGTTCATGATGACCTCGGCGGCGGGATTCTTCGCCGGACAAGGCTGCCGCCATCTCTATCTGGGAACCTGCTATTCGCCCGCCGCGCTCTACAAGACGCAATTCACCGGCGCGCAGTTTTTCAACGGGTTCAGATGGTCGGATGATTTGGGCGAGTTGAAATTCGTCCTTCAGCACGACCAGCAAAAACAGGAAAAACACCTCCTGGAGTCCGACGGATACCGGGCCGGGTTTTACGACGACAGCCTGGAAAAAATAAGCGCCGCCAGCGCATTCCGGGTCAACCTTCCCTGACACCGCCCCGCGCCCGCTCGACGGATCACATCCCCATTCGGCTGAGTTCCCGCTCCAAAGCCTGCTGGAATTCCTGAACATCGGGGGCCGCCGGACGATAGCCGGGTTGCTGGGCCGAAAGCCCAAGCCTCCCCATCTGGTCAAGAGTCCAGTCCGCTGTCATGCCGTCACTGAATGTCACCTTGCCGCTGACCATCGCACCCGGCCGGGCTAGATGATCCACGCTCACCGAGACGCCGCCCGCGCCGGCAGCCGGCTCGCCGGTCGGAGGCGGCGGACTTGCGGGGACTGGGTTGGAACTGGCTGCGGCGGGCGCGGCGGGCGCGGTCAGAAGGGAGTTTTGCGGCTTGGGCGGTTCGATATCCTTCGGGGTCAGTTTCAAGTCATCCACCAGCAACCGGACCTCCATGTAAGTCATCCGCACCCCCAGATCGGCCACCAGCCGGTTTTGGATGTCCGATAATTTGAGTCCCTCCGCAATCCATGCGGAGACTTGTTTTCGCTGAGCTTCGTCCAAATTCATAATCGCAGTGTCAGATTTAACCAGGCAACTCTAGCGGAAGCAGGCGGCGGAGAAGAGGAAAAAATGGGGGGGGGACTTGAACGACCCAGCCCGACACCTGCCACCGCGCCGGGATTCGGCTCGGGGCAAGCCTGAATCGCGGATCGAGGAGTTCAGCTCAGACCCGGCAACACCCGTCTCAGGCGATCCGGAATTCGCTGGACCAATGGTCCGCAAGCAATGTCGCAAGCCTATCCATCTGCTCGGACCGGGGATAATCCGGGCTTGTTACCAGTGCCCGCGCCCGGGCCACCTCACCTACGCGCACAGAGTCAGGACTCCCGACCAACTGCCTGATGCGTGTGCTTTGGGCAAATCCGTCGCCTGCGGAGAGGGGGGATGCCCCGGTCCGCTTGCACTTGTTGGCCAGTGATTCCGCAGCCGTTGACGAATAATTGCGTTCGATTCTCATAAGTGAGTTGACGTTCTGACCCAAGTAATCGGAGCCATTGTCTTGAACTTGAACACTTTTTTCAAATTCCATCCGAATCGAAACAGGCAGAGAGACGCCCGTACGGAATAACGCTTGGAACGCCCACGGTTTTACCGCTGACACAAAGCTCAATTCAATTTGAAAACCCATTATAACAAGCATTTTGTGCGCATAAAACGCCTTCATTGACAGGCGGATTTTGGTTTTATCCCGGCCAGTCAAAGGCCCGGCGGACAACCCGCGCCCTTTGCCGCGCACCAGCCAGGGCAGTGGCTTAGTCCACCGGCAGCTGCGTCGATGGACTGGGATGGGCCATGCGTGCCAGAAGAACCAGTCAGGAATCGCCCACCCTAGTCGGCACCTTGTCCGACGGCCCCTAAGAACCCCTGCAGCCCGGAGCGCGACACGGCAGTCCTAGACCTGCCGCCAAACAGGGACAAACAGACGCTACAGAACTTCCGGTCTCGTCTTCTTCTCCGGTCCTTCGCAATCCAAAACCTCAGCATGGCCAACCCTCACTCAGCCGCAAAGGTGGGCGGATCTACGCGCTTTTTGGAACAATCAAAGCGGGTTCCGCTTTGATTGCGATCACTGACCTTGACGACGCCCTGCCGCCCGTAGGTGATGATTTATCTGATGATTACCTGCCCGACTCTGTATCGCTTCTGGCCGTCGTCGCCGCGCAACGGCAACGCAATCGTCGGCGTTCCATCCAGTTTTCCAACCGACACAAATAAATCATACGCAGCCGGCTTCACCGGCGGCGCGTGGCCGCCATGCCGCATCGCAACCACAAACCGCGATTTCAATTCTTTCGCGGCTGCCTTACCCGGTTCGGCCACGCCCAGTTCCTTAATATCAAAAGCCTCGTCTGCCAGCACCGCCACGATGCCGCCCTTTGAATCCTTCAACGTCAGCGCCCAAAATCCGCTCCCATAACAAGGCGCAACACCTGTGTTGGCCCATGCGGTTTCCACGGTGAATGGTTCACTGAGTTTCACCTCGGCAGGCCACCGGATTTGCCTGAGTTGAATCCGATATCCGAGCCGAAGATTGATCCGCTCGATTGTCTCGCGGTTTTCGGCCAGCTCCTCCCGAGGCCACCAGTGGATGGACAGATAGCTGGCGTGATAATCCTCCACCGACTTCAATAACAGGTCGCCCCTCCAGGCACCCCGCTCCTTGGAACTGCCGTAATGTTCGTGCTCCAAAATCACCGGCATGCGCGGCCAGAACTCCTGCGCCATCTCAGAGTGATACCACGAATCGGGCGGCGGCTGAACCAGAATGCTGTCGTCCCGCATCGTCACCCCCTTGGAAACCGCATAGTCCATCGCCGGGAAATGACGGCCGGGCTTGGTCGGGCCCGCAACATCGTCGCTGATGCACAGCTGCGTGGTCTTGAAATATTTCAGGTGCAGGTCAATGTGCTTCTTAACCACGGCAAGTGTTTGATCCTCGCTCAATCGGCTGCTGAAACCCGTGTGGCCTTCTCCCCACATGCCGAAGGATCCGACGTCAATGAACGCGACGTTTGGATTCCCCTCGTAGCGGCGGGCCATCGCGGCTAGAAAATGTTCGAGCTTCTCCAGAAAAACCGGGTCGACGTAGTCCGGATCCCAGAGCGCACCGTTCATTGCCGGACCTTTGCCGAAGTCGAAATTGACGCCCTTTGCGCCGGCGTCCCGCACCCATTTGGGCGTCGCGTAGCGCCACCAGCTTTCCGAGCAACTCACACGGATGGCAATCTTCTTGCCCTTGTCGATCCAGCGTTGGGCAGGAGTGTCGAAGAGCGACCAGTTGAACTCACCTTCTTTTGGTTCGAGGAACGACCACGGCACCCGTAAATAAATCACCGACAGTCCCGGCCAATCATCGACCGTGTCGGACGGTTCCAGTTGCGACCCGTAGTTTTCGATGAGGTTGGAGTAAAAATGCAACGTCCATCCCATGCCGGGATTAACCAGTGCTTCGCCCGTGTCCTGGGGGCGGACCGTGACAAACTCATTGATCGCGCCGAACAGACCACAAGTGCAGGCCGTCAACGCGATGGCAATCAAGCGCGCCCTGGCGAGGATCCTTTTGGGTGGCATAGAATAACGCAGTCAGGAGGTGGTGAAGGGTGTGAGTCTGGCGCAAGTGCGATTCCTGCGTGTCGCACCGTCGCGGCAATTTTTCCGCCTGCGCCACGATCTGTTTTTTGTTTTCCTTTCAATTTTGCTCCGGCTTTTAGATCACCCGCCCGCGAAGACTCGGTCAAAGTTGGCTCCGGTTCCGCAGGACCTCTGCAGGGCCTTGGCCCGTTGCCCGGTCCCAGAAGGATCGTCACTCAACAACGCTACAAATGGGTTATGCGCCTGACTCGCGCCACGTTTGGTGGAAATTCGTTTCGATTCGGCTACGGGATCTTTCATTTTATCGGCATCTCGCCGATGAACCATTCTTCCACCCGCTTGCGCGCCCAAGTTGTTTTGCGCAGAAATGTAAGGCTGGACTTCACCGAGGGATTGAATTGAAAACAGCGAACCGGAATGCGCCGAGCCATTTCGCTCCAGCCGTGCTCTTGCACCAGATGATTGAGGATTTTCTCCAAGGTAATCCCGTGCAACGGATCACGTGGATGAGAGGCGGGGGAGGTCATAAATTTAGGCGGCAAGGAGGTGGTGTGGTTGAGGATGCACACCGACGAGGGAGATGGTCTGGTGCAACTGCGCTTCCAGCATATTCCAACAGCGTAGCAATTCCTCTACCCGGGCATCTAAGCCAGCGCGTCTGGCCGATCAACAAATCAAAATACTTGAAGAACGTGGCGCGTGTCACAATCGGTGGCAGGTCGATATGGTTTCTTGTTTTTGTCAAATGTTGAAAGTATCGCAAATCATCATTCCCGTCCATTCCCCTCCTGCAAAGCTTTGTTCATGAGTTTATAGGGTGGCGGGTTTCTACAAACAACTCGGGCATTTGTCCCCCCCGCGTCCGGATGGCCCGCCAGCAACTGGGAATGATTTATGAAGCTGGCACGGATCCTATTTTTATCCAAAAGCACCCGTCTTGGGCAGGGTAAATTTAAAGATACAGAGGATATGAACCTTTTCCAAAACCATCGGGTTTACATGTGTCCCTGCGCCCGGGGCGGGCGCACTCCGGTAAAACCTTTCGTAGCTCCAAGGCCTCCTGCAATTCTTTTTTCATTTCTCTCGATTGCTCAGAAGTTTTCCGGGACAAGAAATTCGACGACCTTCAAGCCCCGGGTAAGGGCGGTGGCTGATGGCGTCCCAAAGGATTCAACAGCCTACCAGGCTTTGAGGTGTAAATCCTCCGTCGGCATTCTGTTTGAACCGCCAAAGGGAGGAATATCCGCTGAAAAGTGGTGGACGCGGCGGGAGTTGAACCCGCGTCCCTGACAAGCAAACCAGCTGCGACTACATGCTTAGTCTGGTGTAGATTTTCTGCTATGCGATGACGTCCAGACTCGAGTCGCACTGCCTAGTCCGCATGGAATTTCTCGGCTGACGACGCGCGGTCTCCGTCTTCAACCATGCCTGCTATGGCGTTCATCCAAAGTAGCAGGTGTCCCTTGGTGAACGTCGTGGCGCATTAGGCCGCGAGAGCTAGTTCTTGATTAGCACTTAATTTTTGACTCGATGATTAACGAGGCCAACGAATCATCCTCGGCATGCCGCCTCTGACGTGTCTATCAGGTCGAAACCAGTACGCGCCCATCAGCGAACCCGAATATCATCACCCGGGTCGGCGCCCGGGTCAAGAATTGTTCGGGGGATTGTTTTTTGGGAGGGGCACGCGCGAGACTCCGTAGTTTGGAGGTCCAGTCGAAACCTGCATGGCTCGCACATGTTTCAACCCACCAAATCACACGGGAAATAAAAAGGGACAGGAACGACCCGGATCCCCGGGAAACCTCTGCGAATTGAACCCCGAAAAACCAGTGTGAACGAACCAGGCCTTGCCGAAAACCTTGGGGGGATCCAGGAAAACTCAGCGTTTGCGTTTTTTGGCAAAGCCGAAATGATAGCCCCCATGCACCCGGGCACCGGTCACGCGACGGTCAAACCCCTTGGGCTGCCCCGGCTTCTCCTCTTCAAACAGCGCGGTGTAGCGGTATTCAAAATTCTCCAGCTTCACACGGGCGATTTTCTGGCTGATGAACCGTTCGATGGCAGCAACATGCTTGCAGTCCTCGGCCACCATTAGGGTGAACGCGTCGCCGGTGGCTTCGGCGCGCCCGGTGCGACCGATGCGGTGGATGTAATCCTCCGGATGCTGCGGAACATCGTAGTTGATGACATGGCTCACATCGGCGATGTCCAATCCGCGGGCGGCAATGTCCGTGGCAACCAGGACCTCGAAGCGGCCGTCGCGAAAGCCCTGCAGCGCCTGTTCGCGCTCGCGCTGGGTACGGTTGGAATGGAGCACGGCCACCGCATGGTTGTTGCGCTTAAGCAGCTGGGCCGCCCGGTCCGCTCCGTGTTTGGTGCGGCAGAAGATGATGACCGAATCGTAATTCACTCGGTCCAACAGCGCGAGAAGAAGATCGGTTTTTTGGGCGTCGGCCACCGGGTAGATGACATGCTTGACGGTTTCGGCCGGGGAGCGCCGCGCGCCGATCTCCACCGTTTCGGGATTGTGCATGGCCCATTTGATGAGCGTTTCAATCTGCGGAGGGACGGTGGCGGAGAAGAGCAGCGTTTGGCGGGAGCGCGGACACCGTTCCAGAATCCGGCGGACATCCGGCAGAAAGCCCATGTCCAGCATCCGGTCCGCTTCGTCAAGCACCAGGTGCTGGATATCGTTGAGCTGACAGTTGCCCTGCTCAATATGATCAAGTAAGCGGCCCGGCGTGGCGACGATGATGTCGACGCCGGTTTTGAGGGCGTCGTTTTGTTTGCCATAGCCCACGCCGCCAAAGAAAACCGCGACGGACAAGTTCGTGAAGCGGGCAAAGTCGCGGATCGCGGTTTCCACTTGGGCGGCGAGCTCGCGGGTCGGTTCAAGGATGAGGACGCGGGGACGTGCATCATGCTGGCCGAGTTTTGAAAGAATAGGGAGAGCGAACGCGGCGGTCTTTCCTGTGCCGGTTTGCGCGCTGCCAATCACATCTTTCCCTTCCAGGATCAGCGGAATGGCGCGGAGTTGAATCGGGGTGGGGTCGGTGTAGCCCATGGCCCGGACACCTTCCATCATGGGGGCTGACAAACCAAATTTCAAAAATGCCATTGACAGAGTGTGAGGTAGTAAGGGGGAAATGTCATGCGGGAAGTTACAGTCCGCCCGTCGGCCCGGTTTCCCCATGGCCGAATCCGGGGCAGCAGGAACCGCTCGCCGCATAGCAGTCCGCGCAAAGCTTGATCCCGGCGAACGAAACGGCGCCGAATTGGCCGCACTCGTCGCAGGTGTCATCCCGCGCCGGATCAGGCCGGCAGGAAGGTGGAATTCCATCGGTCATACGTTTTTAGAATGAGCCAGTTGCCAGACAATCTGCCCGCCGTGGAGCACGGCCAGCACCAGCAAACACACCCCGGAAAACTGCTCCATGCGCAGCAGGGTTTTCTCGCGAACCCTGCCCCGACGGCGGGAACAACCAAAACTCAGGAGCAAAAACCACAGCCCGGTCCCCACCCCAACCCCGGCCACACACGCGCTCTTGCCCGGGCCATCGGCCGGCACCCAGCCCCTCGACATCAGATTCGCCGCCAGGATGATCCAAAAAAGCAGCACCCCAGGGTTGGCCAGTGTCCTCACAAAACCCGTCATGAAAGCGGAGTGGGGTTGGAACCGGGCCTCAACCCGCTGCTGGAATTTATCGGTGGCGCCCCCCAGATGGGTGGGGGCAACCACCGATTTGGCCAGGAGAAATTTCATTCCCAAGAAAAACAGGAAGATGAAGCTCAGGAGTTCCATACCGGTTTTGACGAAGCGGTTCTCGAAAACCGAGGCGAATCCGGTGAACGCCACCGCGCAATAAAACAACTCCATGGCCGAGGCACCGATACCGATGAAGAGCGCCCAGAAGAAACCCCGGCGCGCCGCCTCGTTCATGATGGTGAGGTTGACCGGACCCACCGGGATGGAAAGCAGGAAGCCGGACAGAAACCCCGCCAGCCCGGCCTTCAAGATGAGAGGCAGTCCATCCATGAGCCAGGCGCCTAGTGCGCTTCCCCGGCATCCTCACCGTCCTCCTCCTCGATCTCATGGCGCATCTTGCGCGAAATCCGCGGCCGGATGAACCCGTAGAGCAGGTAGATGGTGAAGAGCACAGGCAGGACGTAAAAGATGATTTTCTCCCGCAGCACCAGCATCAGTCCTAGCAGCAGTGCGGTGAGGATGGCCTTGGTGAAGGTGCTGGTCGATCGCAACCCTAGCGCCTTGAAGCTGGGATATTTCACCTTGCTGACCATCATGGCAGAGAGGAACACCAGAACCACCGCAGGCACGAAGCGCCAGTGACCAAGACTGCGCTCGCGTTCATTGAGCTGAATGATCAGCAGCGTCAGCGAGGCCACCAAACCCGCGGCCGAGGGGATGGGGAAGCCGAGAAAATCCTTGCTGCTCCCGCCGCCCGACATTGCGGCCAGACAGTTGAACCGTGCCAAGCGAAACGCTCCGCATACCAGGTAAATGGAGGCGATGAACCAGCCCATTTCCGGATGGTCAAATGGCGGGCCTTGAAACACATCGCGCAGCACAACCCGGTGCACCAGAAAAGCCGGGGCGACCCCGAAGGAAACCAGATCGGCCAGCGAATCAAACTCCCGGCCGAATGGGCTCTCCACCCCGGCCATGCGCGCCACCCGGCCGTCGAACAAATCAAAAATACAGGCCAGCAGGATAAACCCCAGCGCCAGCTTGATCGGCAGCCAGTTCACCACCCCGTCCGCGGACGGATCGAGGTTGGCCTCGACGATTTTGGTCAAGGCCACGAAACCGCAAAAGAGGTTGCCCGCTGTGAGCAAGTTCGGCAGAAAATAGATTTTCAGCTTTTCGTCGCCGGACTGGGGCTGGGAAATCGGGGCGGCCATGCGCAATTCTTATTGAAAAGCAGCCAGAATCGTTTCACCGCCCACCACCCGGTCGCCAAGTTTAACCCTGATGGTCGCGCCTCGCGGCAAATAAACGTCCGCCCGGGATCCAAACTGGATAAGGCTGATGCGGTCACCGCGAAGCACCTCATCGCCCGTCTTGACCCAGGGGACGATACGCCGGGCGATAAGGCCGGCAATGAGTCGCAGTCCCACCTTGGCTCCCTGCGGGTCGCTGGATTCTAGGCCGATCAGCACGTTTTCATTGTGCACGGCCGAATCCGCCGCCATGGCATTGAGAAACTGGCCTTCGGTGTATTTGAAGAAACTGACTTTGCCGCTGACCGGGGCGTTTTGCACATGCACATCCACCACGGAGAGGAAGATGGAAATACGCTGGCACTCCCCTCCCATGAACCGGGGTTCGGTGGTCATGCCTACGGCGTCCACTTTACCATGGGCCGGGGAGATGACCAAACCAGCGCCCTTGGGCACCTTCGGGGTGGGATCGCGGAAGAAATACAGGGTGAAGATGGCAAACAACACCCAAGCAACAAGAAGCACACCCCAGACGGCAACGATCGTCGTGGTAATCATCCAACCCAGCAGGGCGGCGGCCAGAAGAACCAGCAAGGTGGCCAGTGTGATCAAAATCATTTTGAACGCCGCTTTCCTTGCTTTTCCGGAATTTATCATGCGCGCAGGGTATGACCAAAATTTCCGGCTTCAAAGTCCAAAGTTTGCCGCCTGCGGCCGCTGTGGCTCGGGCAAAATATGAGGTGTTGGGACCCGGCCCTCAGCCCGTTAGGGGGCCCCTTCCAGAGAGAGAATGGCGTGGCGCAGCCGTTTCTCGATGTCGGCCTGCGCTTGGGGCGCGGTGATTTTGTTTCCCTTCAAGTCATGAAGATAAAACGTGTCGATGGCCGCTCCCCGTTCGGTGCAGATTTTGGCGGCTGAGATGTTCAAGTCCAGCTCCACCAAGGCCTGGGAAATGGCATGCAAGAGGCCCACGCGGTCTTCGGTCTCGATTTCCACCACCGTGCGGGTTTCGGAGGAGTCGTTGTCAAACTGGATTTGCGTGGGCATCTGCTCGCCGGCATAGGCTTGGTAAAGGGGCCGGGTGATTTTGTGGCGGGCGATCAGGGCGGGGAAATTGACGCCGCCGCCCGTGAGCACTTTGCGGAGCACTTTTTCAAACTCCTCACGCTGATCCCGGTCGGCCAGCCCGCCTTTTCGGGCGTCGGTCACGAAAAAAGTGTCCAAGGCAATGCCGTCGGTCCGGGTGAACACCTGGGCTCCGAGGATGTTGAGTCCGGCGGCGCTGAACGAGCCGGCAATCTTCCCGAACAACCCCGCCCGGTCCCAGGTGCAAATCTTGACCGTGTTGCAACTGCGATCCGGGTCGTTGCGCCAACCGACCACGGGCGTGAGCGGGACGGTCCCCCCGCCGCTTTGCTGGCAAAAAAAGCGATGGGCCAAATGGAGATCGTCCACCATTTCCCCAGCGGCATGGATCTGAAAATACCTTGGGGGCAGCGAAGCGAAATGGGCTTCGATTTCGTCCGGGGGGAACTGTCCTGCGGCAAGCCGACGGGCTTCCTCCAGGAGCAATTCAAGTTGGCGCTCGCCGGCACGGACAAATTCGGGTGCCCCGCTGAGCAGCGGCAGCGCTTTGCGCTGCAGCGACCAGAGCAAAGTGTCCTTGAACCCGTTCCAAAGCTTGTCGCTGGTCGCTTGGGCATCGGCGAAGGTGAGCAGGGTCAGCAGGCTCAGCGCCTCGGAGTTTTGCACCATCCGTGCGAAATTACGGATGACCAAGGGGTCATCCAAATCGCGGCGCTGGGAAAGCACCGCCATTAAAAGATGGTGTTCGATCACCAGCAGCAAATTGTGGGTGGTGGAAGCATCCAGATTCAGGCGGCGGGCCACCCGCAGGGCCATTCTGGCGCTGACCTCCGAGTGTTTTCCATGGCCTTCGGGTTTGCCCACATCGTGCAGCAGCAGCGCCAAATAGAGCAAGTATGGGCGCTCGAGCTTTTGCAGCAGCGGCGCGTAGGCGTCATACGGCGGCGCCTTGGCTTCCCAGATTCGATCCGCCTGTTCCAAGCAGACCAGAGTGTGTTCATCGGCGGTGTATTGGTGGTAAAACTCGTGCTGAACCAGGCAGGTCAGCTTGCCAAACTCCGGCAGGTATTTGCCCAGCAGCCCCACCTCGTGCATGGAGCGAAGGATCGGGGCGACGTTGCCCCGCTGGTTGAGAATGGCCAGAAATGTTTCCCGCACATGCTCATCATTCAGAAAAACCCGGTCCACCAAAGCCAGCTGATTGCGTATCAATTGGGCCAGATCGGGGTGAAGCCGCATTCCCCGCTGCTGGGAATGCAGAAAAACCCGCATCAGCCGGCGCGGCTGGTCCCGGAACACCCGGCTTGAAGCGGCATGAATCTCAGCGCCGAGAAATTTGAATCCGTCCACCGGCTCGGGCTCGGTTGTTTTGCGGCGCCGGGACAGGAGTTTAGTCAGCGCAAGCAAGCGCTGGGGCGGGGGCGGAGCCAGCGCCATGCGCTGCTCCAGAGTCCGGGTGATCAGGTAGATGTTGCGCAAATGCAAATAGACCTCGCGCATGAAGGTTTCGATCCGTTTGCTGGGGGAACGCTCCACGTAACCCAAGTTATGGGCGATGGCCGGCTGCAGGTTTTTGCCAAGCACATCGGTGGCGCGGCTGGTGTGGTAATGCATTTCCGTCCGCAACCGCAGCAGAAAATCATAAGCCGCCTCCAGTTGCTTCCTCTCCGCCGGACTGACAAACTCCCGCTCTTCCAGATCCGCAAGGGAGCGGGTGCGGTATTTGAAAAACGCCATCCACAGCAGATTTTGAAAGTCGCGCAAGCCGCCGCAACCGCTCTTGAGGTTGGGCTCCTGCATGCTGGCGGAATTGCCGAACTTGGCCCGCCGCGATGCCTGATCCTCCAAGCGCATCCCGATATACTCCTGCTCGTGGCCGTCAATACATTTGGCCAGCAGCGCCCGCTGGAATTTCTTGTAAAGACCTTCGTCCCCCATCAGCAGCCTCGACTCGATCAGCGATGTCTTGGACTGCATATCGGTGTTGGCCACCTTGACACAGTCCTCAATGCTGCGGACCGAATGCCCCACCTTCAACCCAAGGTCCCAAAGCGGATAGAGGATCCCGTCCACAATCCGCGACAAATAAGGCAGGGGTTTGCCGCCGGCCACCACCTGGCCACTATGCAGAAACATGAAATCAATGTCGCTGGCGGGGTTCAGTTCGGCGCGGCCATAGCCGCCGATGGCGACAAGGGCCAGAGGCGGAAATTCACTCCGGGCCTCCTCCGACAGGCTGGCTTTGGCTGAATCCCAAAAATGCCTAAGAAGCAGGTCGAGAATAAAAGCCCGCGCCTGACAGATCTTCCGCCCGCTGGTCCCGGCCCGGTGCTGCAACTTGAGCCGGTGGGTCTCCACCTTCAAAAAAGCCTTGTAGCGGTCCAGTTCCTGCGCCGGCAGCCTGTCTGGCGGCAAGGCGAGTCGCCGGGCCGCGCTGACTTCTATCTTTTTCAGCAAATCCTGCATGAACCGGCAGGTTACGAAGGAATCCGGCCAAAAGGAAAAGTAAAAAACTCCCGCCAACAGCCCCCGCGCAGAACTTTTTATCCCTGAGGCGAAACCTTGTCACTGCCCCGAGGTTTGTTAACCTGTTGTCGTTGCCAGTCCCAAAGTCGATGTCTGCCGATCCTAACTCCGATGCCGCCCTGATGCTTCGCGTCAAGGAGGGTGACGTGGCGGCATTTACCGAACTGGTGGAGAAATACCAGCAGCCGGTGATAAACTTGGCCTACCGCAGTCTGCGCGACTTGACCGAAGCCGAAGACCTCGCCCAAACCGTTTTCCTGCAGGTCTACAAATCCGCCGCACGCTATCAAACCACCGCCAAGTTTTCCACCTGGCTCTTCACCATCGCGCGCAACCTCTGCCTCAACGAAATCCGCCGGCGCACCCGGCATCCGGCCCAATCCCTCGATTATGCCCATCCCGATCAGTCGGATCAGCCCTTGCGGCAGTTTGAAGACATCAAAAACTTTTCACCCCCGGACAATCTTCTGCAGCGGGAGCTTGAGGCCAAAATCGAGCAGGCCCTGGCCGACCTTCCGGAAAACCAGCGCACCGCCATCCTCCTGTGCCGGCAGGAAGAACTCAGCTACGAGGAAATCGGCTTCGTGCTCGGCTGTTCAATCTCCGCCACCAAATCGCTCATCCATCGCGGACGGGAGACCCTCAAGCAAAAGCTCAAGCCCTATCTGCACAGCGGCGCCTGGCCACCCCCGTCATGAACGCAACTTTCTTTGCCACCCGGTTTTGAATGGAAAGGAACCAATGAACCACGATCAGCCAGAGAAGTTTCCGCACGAGCAGGTTTGGCGACGAAACCCGGCCGCTTCCGGAAGAACCGGCCCACAAACCCGTCTGGCAACAGATCCTCAGGCCCGGGCGGAGCGGGCGCTGGAGATGGCGTTGACTTCCATGCTGGACCGCCTGCCACCCGTGCCGATCCCCTCCAACTTCACTTCCCGTATACTGCAAGCGGTGGAGCGCGAAAAGGCCGACCAAACCCTCAAACCCGCCGGACTACGCCCGGGATGGCGCAGTTGGTTTCCACGCGCCGCCTTTGCAGGGTTGCTCCTCGGCACCGGCGGAATCGTATATCACCAAATCATTATCGGAAAACGTCTTGCATTGGCACGTGACGTGGCTGCGATTTCACAATCCGGATTGTGGCCCGCCCCGGAAGTCCTCCAGGATTTCGACACGATTCAGCAGATCAACCCGACCCCCGCCGCCGACACGGAACTGCTGGCTTTGCTTCCATGAAACGCAGGTGGAATCATTTTCTTTTGCTGGCACCTTACCTGATCGTCCTGCCAACGATGCGGGTTGCGGCTCAATCCCCCGGCCAAACGCCCCATCGCCTGCCGGCTTTGGCGCAGCCGCTCCCCATGCCGCCGCCGCCCTTGCCGGCACTACCAACACTGCGTTCGCCGGTGGCTCTCTTTCGCGATCTTCTCGCCCTCCCAATAGCCCGCCGTCCTGAAGCCTTGACCAACCGCCCGCCCCAAATCCAAAAACGCCTCCTGGCCAAGCTGCATGAATACGAAATCCTCCCGCCCGACGAGCGGGAACTGCGCCTGCTGGCCACCGAACTGCGGTGGTACTTGGAGCCTCTCATGTCAGAGCCAGTCACCAACCGCGCCGCCCGCTTGGCCTTGGTCCCCGCGGAACTGCGCGCCTTGGTGGAAGAGCGAATGCACCGCTGGGATCTAATGCCTCCTCCCCTACAACAGACCTTGTTGGATGAGAACACGGCGGCGCGGGATTACGGCCAAATGGCAACCGCCAGCGAGGAGCAGAAAAAAATTCTGCTGTCACGTTTGCCCGCCGACCAGCGCGCCCGATTAGAGGCTGGAATGCAGCACTGGCAGAACCTCTCCCAAGCCCAGCGGGAGGAGGCCCTGAGCGGATTCAACGCCTTTTTCGAGCTCACCCCGCGCGAGAAAACAAAAACACTCAATTCCTTCTCCGTGGCGGAGCGGGATCAGATGGAACAGACCTTACAGGCTTACGGCCAACTTTCCCCGCCAGAGCGGACTCAATGCCTGCGCTCCTTCGAAAAACTCGCCCGCCTCACTCCCGCTGAGCGCCAGTCGTTTCTGAAAAACGCCATGCGTTGGCAGTCTTTATCCCCGGCGGAGCGCCAGGCTTGGCGTGACTTGGTGCGCTTGGCCCCTTTGCCCCCACCTCTGCCCGCCGCACAGCTCCCACCACACCTGCCGCCACGCCCCTCCCGCCACCTCACCCCCTTGGCCACCAACGGTAACTAAACCAGGTTCCTGCCGGTCGCCGCCGCCAACCGCCTCTTGTATTCCGTAGCATCGAGTTCTCGCGGCACCGCATGGCAGACCTTTTCAAACCCCGGAAAACTCCACAAATTCGGAAAATCCCGGCATTGTTGGGGCTTGACCGCCTGCACTGCGCAATCGTCGCCTTCCAGAAAAACACAGCCGCCATCAGGCTTTTCGACCAAGGCCAGCCCCTGTCGATCGGCTCCCAACCGGGTGAATTGCTGGATGAAGTCGTGTTCGCTGATCTTTTTATGCCCCGCCATCCGGGAGATTTCCAATCCAGTCAGGCGGACTTGCCCCGGCCAGCGACAGCAGGCCGTGCAGCGTTGGCATTCATAGAAAATTGGCACCGCGCAAGCATAACCACCCGCCGCGCCCGGTGTGAAATCATTTTCCGCGCCGCCGGAGTTCAGACGTCATTCCAGCTGCTGCCCCGGAGCGAGAGGATTGCCGGCCAGAAATTCCGCCGCGCTCATCCGCCGCCCTCCTTCGCGCTGCAGCACCAAAACCCGCAGAGATTCCGCGCCGCAGCCCACCACTATGCCGTCCTTGTCTGAACGCAAAACGCAGCCGCAGCGGCCCGATTCCCCGGACACGGCGGCTTCCCAGATTTTCAATAAAACGGGCTGGGATTGGGCGGGCAGATAGGTGTGGATGCCTGGCCACGGCGTCAGCGCCCGGAGTTGGATGTGGATGGTCCGGGCGGGCTGAGACCAGTCGATCCGGCCGTCGCTCTTGTTGATTTTCCGCGCGTAACTCACCCCTTCCAACGGCTGGGGCTGTGGAGTGATCCGCCCGGCCGCCAAGGCCGGAAGGGTTTCCACCAGCAATTTCGCGCCAAGCCCGGCAAGCCGGTCATGCAGCGTTTGCGCAGTGTCTTCAGGGTAAATAGGGGTTTTGCACCGCGCCAGAATCGCCCCCGTGTCCAGACCGGCATCCATCTTCATCAGGGTGATCCCGGTCTGCGTCTCGCCTTCCCAGAGAGCGCGCTGGATCGGCGCGGCGCCGCGATATTTGGGCAGCAACGATGTGTGGACATTGACACAACCCAGAGGAGGCAGATCCAAAATCGACTGGGGTAAAATCTGGCCGTAGGCGGCCACCACAATGACATCGGGTTGATAACCGCGCAATTCTTCCAGAAAAAGCGGGTCCCGGGCCCGTGCGGGTTGGAGAACCGGCAACGCCTGACGCAGGGCGGCTTCCTTGACCGGGGATGGCTGCAATTTCAACCCCCTCCCCTTCGGCTGGTCCGGTTGGGTCACGGTGGCCACCACCTCAAACTTCGGCCCGGCCTCCATCAACGCCTCCAAGCTGGTTGCGGCCAGAGCCGGGGTCCCCATGAAAATAATTCGCAATGGTGCCATTCAAACATCCCGGAACGCGGCTCCAAAACGGCCCGAGGCCATCCCGTCAGGGATGCACCTTGACCATATGCCCCAAAATGTCCGAGAGCACTTTCACTGGCGGCTGATCCGCATCAATGTGGTGAACGATTTCCTTGCCGTAGAAACTGAGCAGCGGCTTGGTTTCCTCGTCGTAAGTCTTGAGCCGCTGCCGGATCACATCCAAATTGGCGTCATCAAGCCGGTTTTCCTTGAGCGCGCGGCGCTGAAGGCGTTTGACCAGATTGTCCAGATTATTGCAGCACAGATAGAAAACCCCAATCACGTTCAGGGTGTCCCGGAGCATTTCGGCCTGGTGAATGTTTCGGGGAATGCCGTCCAGCACCAAGGTGTCCTGTTCCGGATTGAATCGGCCGGTGCGGGTGTTGCCTTCGATAAACTCGCGCCACAGCTGGATCGTGGGTTCATCGGGAACGAGTTGACCGCGCCCGGAGTATTCCACAAAGACGCGGCCCACATCGCTCTCCATTTTCAAATTGCGAAACACGTCACCGCAAGCGCAATGATAGAAATGCGGAATGGTCCCGAGAATTTTACCTTGGGTGCCCTTGCCGGCACCGGGAGCGCCAAACAACAAAATCGTTCGGTATTTCATGGTTGCTAACTGTAACTGGTTATCGGGTCGGGCACGGCCGGCGCACTGGCACCTACGGATCCCCCCTTCCCATCAGGCGTCTTTGTGTTTCAGGTGGATTTCCTGGATTTCAGTGAACGGAATCAAAATCTCTTCGCTGGCGGGGCCTTTTTCAACGAGCAAGTGCAGTTCACCGGCGGAAATCCGGGTGATCCGCCGCCCCAGATGCTGACCCCGCGCCGCTTTTATCAGCAGCACCATGTCCTTGTCGGCCTCGTCGGCCACCACGCCCAGAAAACCGGAAAACTTCGTTTCAAAAAAACGGCGGTTAAAGGTGAAAGCCCCCCGTTGAAACACCTGCGTTTGCGGAAGCGCGCCTGTGCCGGACGCGACCTTCGATTCCGCAAGCCTCAGCCCTCCCCCGGATGCCGAAGCGGCTGCGGGAGTCTCCGGCACAACGGCTGTCTGGCCGGGCACACTGAATGTGGGGGCAGGTGCCAGAGTGCTCTCTTCCTGCTCAGCATTCCCTGCCGGCCGCTGCTGCGGGGCGGGCAGAGCTAGAAAAAGAATTGGACCCCCCAAGGGCAGAAGAGCCGACACACCGCAGACCAGTCCCGCCGGACGCGTCCGATAAATTGAAATCTCATACGCGGCATACAGGTTCCCAGCGTAGAGCAACAGCACCACCAGAACACCCAGGCCGGAGGAGAAAAAAGCACCCGTAAGAGACTGCTCAGGGGGACGCTCCAACCGGGAAACCGCTTTGATCTGCACTTCGGTCTTCCGTGACCGTTCCACCGGAACCACCTCGATGAAAGGCGCCACCAGCGGGGCTATCTTCGGATTTTGAGCCAGCCTCTTTAAATCCTCTTGGGAAAATTTCGTCCACGGCACCCGATCGGAATATTTCCCGTCCCCTTCCCGCGCAATCAGGCCGCTTTCATTGAAGGAAATCACATCCCCGGTCAGAGCAGCCCCGTCAGTCAATTGGAAGGTTTCCGCCCGTCCGATACCGGCACACAACCCGGTCAGCCAGAACGCAGCGCAGATCACTTGGATCAATCGGAACATTGTCCTTGGTTAACAGACACCGAACAGCAAAGGAAGCAAATTTCCGCTTCCCCTTTCCCCGAACCGCCCTTCCACCCCGGGTCTAGATCCCAAAACACCCGTTCAGCACTTGCCGATTTCCACCACCAGCTCCTCGATGATCCAATTTGAGCTCCGGTCCGAAAGTCGGTCGGCGGCATGACCATGCGCCCAGACCGCAAACCGCGCCGTCTTCAGAGAATCAATTCCCATCACCGGCTGAGCCAGCAGTCCGGCAAGAAAACCAGCCAACACATCGCCTGATCCGCCTTGGGCCAGTTGCGGATTGCCTGAGCTATTGAAAAAAAGATTGCCGCTGCTCCGACCCACCACAGTCTGATACCCCTTGAGGACAACCACACAACCGCCCCACTTGGCGGAAAGCGCCCTCACAGCTGCCGGTCGATCCGACTGAATCGTCCCGCTGCTCACACCCAGCAACCGTCCCGCCTCCCCAGGATGCGGGGTGATCACCCGGACCGCACCTTGGCGCGGCAACTCGTTTCCAAGCCAGTCCAGCGCACTGGCGTCAACCACCACCGGAATATCCGCTTCTCTCCACACTTCTCGGGCAAATGCCGGAATTTCCCCGGGCATTTCGGGGGCTGCCAACCCCGGACCGATAAGTATCGCACTCACACCGGCGAACAATCCCTTCTCCGTTGACCACGGCCGCACCATGACCGCTTGTAACTGTGCGGCCACCGGAGTGTAAACGGCCGGCTCGGTAAACAAGGTCACCAACCCCGGCTGGGCCCGCTGGGCACCCCGTGCTGACAGAACGGCTGCGCCGTGATAACCAGTGCTACCCGCCAAAATTGCCAGATGCCCGAAGCTACCCTTGTGCCCGGCGACCGGACGCGGTGGCCGAAAGCCTCTGAAATCCCCAGCCAAAGTCCAGTTCAGCTCGCCCTGCCCCAGACCCGGCACCAAACCAACCTCGTCGGCAACCTCCAAACGCCCCACATACGGCCAGGCTGCGGGATGCAACATCCCCCTCTTCGGCGCACCCACACTAACCGTCACCGCCGCGACAACTGCCGCCCCCATCGGCTCCCCTGTGTCCGCATTGAGCCCTGAGGGCACATCCACCGAGAGCACCGGACAGCCCGCCGCATTCACACATTCAATCAATCTTACCCAGGCCCGGTCCAGAGGCCGGTTCAGGCCGATCCCAAAAAGACCGTCGATCACCAGAGCCGGTTGCAAGCCCAGCAAAACCTCCAATTCACCCAGATCCGCTTCAGGCTGGATGATGTGCAGCGTGTCAACACGCCTATCCTCAAAAAACTCCAGGGTGGCACGGGCGTCCGCACCGTTGTTCCCCTTGCCGGAGAGAACCAAAATCAGTTCCCCCGCGCGGGTCAGCCGCAGCGCGGTCTGGACCAGCGCCCTGCCGACGCGGCGGATCACCTCCGCATCCGAAAAGCCGGCAGCCCAAGTGGCGTCCTCCCAAGCGCGCATCTGCGCGATGCTCAGAACCGGTAACGACATGAACCAAAACTACACCTCGATTCTGCCGACTTAAAGTGAATTACAGCTTTAAGCCCTCTTGGAACCACAAAACGTTCCCAAGCCGGATCCCTTGGTATCCAACCTCACATCCCAGCCCGTTGCCGACAGATCCCATTCCAAGCCGCCCCCTTTTTCCTTTTCCAACTTTTCACTTGGCCCCACTCTCGCCACGTGCAAACGCTCAGCCCGGAAGAAATTCACCGCGCCGTCACCGCAGCTCTGACTGAGGATGTGGGCGATGGGGATGTAACAACTCTAGCCACCGTGCCGTCGGATGCCACCGCCACCGCTTGGATGCGGTCCCGCGAACCGCTGATAGTGGCCGGGCTGGATCTGGCCGAATCCGCCTTCCGTCAACTTTCCCCGGCACTCCGGCTTGAGCGCCTGACAGCTGACGGCCAGCAGATGCAGGCCGGCCAAACTCTCCTGCGCGTCTCCGGCCCGGCCCGGGCGATCCTCACCGCCGAACGGGTGGCCCTGAATTTCGTCCAGCGCCTCTCGGGCATCGCCACCCTGACCGCCCGTTTTGTCGAGGCCGTTCGCCCAACAAACACCCGTATCCTCGACACGCGCAAAACCACACCCGGCTGGCGCCGGCTGGAAAAATATGCCGTCACCTGCGGCGGCGCCCTCAACCATCGCTTCGGCCTCTTCGATATGGTGCTGATAAAAGACAACCATCTGGCAGCCCTCCGACACGCCTCCCCCAACGCCGTGGCCGCAGCAATCCGCCTCGCCCGCGAAAAATTCCCCCAACTCAAAATCGAGGTCGAAACCGACACCCTGACCCAGGTCGGACAGGCCTTGGACGCCGGCGCGGACTTGATCCTGCTCGACAACATGTCCCTGCAAGACTTGCGCGCGGCGGTTCACATGTGTCTGGGACGAGCGCAAACAGAAGCCAGCGGCGGCGTCAACCTCACCACCGTCGGCAGCATCGCCGAAACCGGGGTCGATTACATCTCCGTCGGAGCCCTGACCCACTCCGCCCCTGCGGTGGACCTGGGGCTGGATTTTGAAAACGAACCCCTTCTGAAAGAAGACCAGCCCTGATGAAAATTACACGGCCGCCCCCCCACCGGTCCGCTTCCCTCCAACGGGCACTGCGCCAGTTCACAATCCCACTCCGGATTCACAAAACGGCTGACTCATGACCACTGATTCCCAAATCCTCACCGCCCTGCGCCAAGCCGACGATGGCTCAGTATCCGGCGCGGACCTCTCCCAGCGCTTGGGCATCAGCCGCGCCGCCATATGGGCGCGCATCGATGAACTCCGCTCCCTCGGCTACGAGATTGAGGCCAGCCCGCATCGGGGCTATCGACTACTCGACTCCCCCGATCTGCTGCATGCAGACGATCTGCTCGCCCGGCTGGGCAAAACCCGGGTGATCGGCCGCGACATCCGCGTTTTTGAAGAAACCACTTCAACCAATGATGTCATCGATAAACTCGCCCGCGACGGCGTCAAAGAAGGTGTGGTGGTCTTTGCTGAATCCCAGACCAAAGGGCGCGGCCGCCTGGGCCGGCGCTGGATCTCCCCGGCACGACGCGGATTGTGGTTTTCAGTCCTGCTCCGCCCAGCCCTGCGCCCTCAGGAAGTCACCCAGCTCATTGTGGCCGCCGCAACTGCTCTGGTCCGGGCCATCCACCTCCAAACCGGCCTCAAACCCAAAATCAAATGGCCCAACGATATTCTCATTCACGGCAAAAAAGCGGCCGGCGTCCTCACCGAACTCAGTGCCGAGCTGGATCAGGTAAAACAGGTCATCTTGGGAATCGGCCTGGATGTGAATCTGACCGCATCCGAGTTTCCACCTGAGGTCCGAAAAACCGCCACATCCCTCAGCCTGGAGACAGGCAAAAAAATATCCCGCGCCGCTCTGGCAGCCGCTCTCTTGCACGAATTGGATGCCGATTACACCCGAATCGCAACGGGCGGTTTTGCGGCGCTGGCCGACGAGTGGGAGTGCAACTGCTCCACGCTGGGTTCCGAGGTCATCATAGGCCAGGGTGACCGCCAAATGCGCGGCCGGGCCGAGTCCCTCGACGACGATGGCGCACTGTTGCTCCGCACTGAACATGGGCGGCTGGAACGCATCATCGGCGGCGACGTGACGCTGGTCAAATAACCAGCCCCGAAAACCGCGCCGATTTGCCTGAATTGCGCACCTGCCGTTTGTGCCGCTCCTACGAAGCTTGGATTTTGTTTTGGACCGGCATTCCAATAGACAGGTCGCTCCTACGGAGATTCAAGAAAGCCCGGTCTCTCGAGCTTGTCCCTTGGTCCGTTGTCCGTTATCCATTGTTTTCACGCCCCGAAGGGGCGACACGAGGCGGTAAAGCGATTCCTCACTCAGCAGCGATATTCGACACATCGGGCACACCAAAGATGCCAAAGTTGCTTGTGATTTTGTGCTAGCACAAGGCATAGGAAAATGGATTCGTAAAACTATACTTCGCCCTATTAATTTTCTTCAAGCACAATTTTCCCCATAAAAACGCCGCCTATTCATATCAAAAGTGTGCTGTCGCGATCTGGGGAAAAGCCTTACTCCAATCCAGAAGTCATTTCGCCGGCGTGCTCGTTCCAAATTCCTTCGCATGTTGATGCAGGCTAGGCCACTGGCACAGCCGGGGCCGCTCCGTATGTTTCCAGCCTGTGTTCCAAAATCTTCTTCGACGTTTGCCGGTGCATCCCCGTCTCCCGGAGAATCCGCCGCCGGCGAACGCCCTCCACCAACACTCTTCTGCAAATCTCGGTCTAGTCGTTCATGCTCCGATACATGCTTGATGGTTAATGAAAATGCCGCACTTTTGAACCGCCGAGTCGCACACATGACCCCGCCGCACTTTTCAACCGCCGTTTACACCACCCCTGTCAGAAATGGGGATTCCGAAGCGGGGTCCTTCTAACGGTCCTTCTAACAACCCCAGCGAAAAACAGCGAAAAAACCAGCAAAACAGGGCATTTGGGCAGACGGGCGAAACCGGTCCAGCGACACTTTCACCAAAATGAAAAGCGAAAACACATTAATGAAGACGGGTGGAATTGGAAAAAAGAAGACTGGAAAATGGAGCGAGCGAAGGGATTCGAACCCTCGACACTCACGTTGGCAACGTGATGCTCTACCAGGCTGAGCTACGCTCGCGTCCTAACCAGTTCGTTGATATTAGCGCAGCGCCTCAAGTTGGCAAGCGTGATTTTTTCAGAAAACGAAAATCCCCACCAGCAAGCCACCCGACCCTCCCCGCTGTCGAGCCAACCACGCCTGGATCCAATGGGAAACTCTTTTCTTTGGGGGATTTTGATCGTGCCGAAAAAGACAACGAAGTTTGAGCCTGCTCCCCTTTCATGTGTTTCCTGTCAAAACCGAAGACATTAAATTAGGCAAAGAAGTCCGGATCGCCCGATCTCTTCAATCCAGGCGAACCAACCCATCCCCCGGGCGGACATGGTGACAGCCCCGCTTTTTTCCAACATCCCGGATCTGCGCAAAGCATGCGCAGCAAACGCCAATATCGCGCAATTTTTGCGCAGCGCCCGGGTGGTTGCACTGCCAATTCATCAGTTTTCCTCTTGGCACGCGGATTGCGTGTGGGGTTAGATGAATTAGGCGGCGGCACTGAGTGCTGTGCGCCAAAAAACAAAAACAGACAAAACCGATCAGCCCATGAAAATCAACCGCATTTTTACCCTTTGCGCTTTGGCAGGCTCCCTGTTCCTGAGCGCGCACAGCGTCTCGGCCCAATCAGAAAACGGCGGCGACCAAGGCGGTCGTCGCAATCGCGGCGGCGGCGGAAACTTTGATCCGGCCCAGTTCCAACAGCGCATGATGGACAATGTCCGGGACCAGCTCGGCTTCACAAATGACACCGAGTGGAGCGCAATCCAACCGCTCATCCAAAAGGTGATGGACGCGCGCCGGGACGTGGGCATGGGCGGCATGAGCCGACTCTTTCGCGGACGCAGCAGCGGTGGGGACCAGGGCGGCTCACGCCGGGGTGGCGGCATGTTCGGTCAATCCAGCCCGGAAGCCGAAGCCCTGCAGAAGGCCCTTGATGACAATTCTCCGGCCGCGCAAGTGAAAGCGGCGCTGGAAAAGTATCGCTCCACGCAGAGGGACAAGGAAACCAAGCTGGAGACCGCTCAGAATGCCCTGAAACAGGTGTTGACGGTTAAGCAGGAAGCTCAAGCAGCCCTGCTGGGACTGGTGAACTGAGCGATAACCAGCAGAGAGTTGAGTGCGCCAGCCATGAACCCAGCCGTTCCACCCAACCCGGCCCTGCCATCGTTGCTTGACCGCATGGTGGCGGCGCGACAACTCTCCGCTCTGGACGCGCAGGCTTTGCGCCAAGCCAAGCCTGCCATCTTGTCAGAGGAAGAAGCACTCCGCTGGCTGGCCCGGGAATACGGCCTTTCCTTCACCAGTCTTGAAGACGTGGATCCAGACCGCCAGTTGCTCTCCCTCTTTCCCGCCCGACTCCTGCTCAAGGAGGAACTACTTCCCCTGCGTCGCCACAACGGCACCGTGGAGGTGGCCACCAGCCGGCTCTTCGCCACCCACGGACTGGACGCTCTCAAAACACTCACCGGTCTGAACCTGCAACCGGTGCTCGCAACCTCGGAAGCCGTCCAGCGCGAAATCAAAAAACGCCTCGGCGTAGGCGCCGACACCATCGGCACCCTCGACGAGGAAAAGGGCTTCCAAGTGGTGGACGAGAACTCCGAGGACACCAATCTGGATGACGCCGCCGAAGACGAGGCATCCATCATCCGGTTCGTCAACCAGGTCCTCAAAGACGCCATCGAACTGCGCGCCTCCGATGTGCATCTGGAACCCTTCGAGGACGAGTTCCGAATCCGCTACCGGATTGACGGTGAATTGCAAGAGGTGTCCGTGCCGGCGCAACTCAAGCGGTTCCAGCCAGCCATCGTTTCCCGCGTCAAAATCCTCAGTCATCTCAACATCGCCGAAAAGCGCCTGCCCCAGGACGGCCGCATCAAAATCCGGCTCGACAACGCCGAGGTCGACATCCGCGTCTCGGTCATCCCCATGCTGCACGGCGAGGCGGTCGTGATGCGTCTACTGCGCCAAAACTCCACCCTGCGCGGCCTCTCGGATATCGGGATGAACCTGCGCGAATTGGAGCATTTCCGGCATGTTCTTGGAATGCCCCATGGCATCATCCTCGTCACTGGCCCGACCGGCAGTGGCAAAACCTCCACCCTCTACACCGCACTTAACGAGATCAACGATTCAGTCCGCAAGATCATCACCGTGGAGGATCCGGTCGAATACCAGCTCAAGGGCGTCAACCAAATCCAGGTCAACGAAAAATCCGGACTCACCTTCGCCCGGGGCCTGCGCTCCATCCTGCGCCACGATCCGGATGTCATCCTGATAGGTGAGATCCGGGACGCCGAGACGGCGCAGATTGCCGTGCAGGCGTCGCTCACGGGGCATCTGGTCTTCTCCACGCTGCACACCAACGACGCTCCCGGCGCCCTGACCCGGCTGGTGGACATGGGTGTCGAACCCTATCTTGTAGCCTCGTCACTCGAGGCTGTGCTGGCCCAGCGACTGGTGCGTGTGCTCTGCAAACTCTGCAAGCAACCCGACACCTCCGCCCGTGCGGCGCAGTTCAAATTAAAACTCGGCATCGCACCGGATCGCACTCTTTTCAAATCCGTGGGCTGCCGCGAATGCCGCAACACCGGATTCTTCGGCCGGCACGCCATTTTCGAGTGGATGGATACCGACGAGGAAATCCGGCAACTGATTCTCAAAAGCGCCTCCACCGACCAGATCAGGGCTGCGGCACGCAAGGCGGGCATGCGCACTCTGGCCGAAGATGGCTGGCGCCTGGTCGCCGCCGGCGTCACCACCGTCGAGGAGGTCCTGAGCGTCACCACCGCCAAAGAGGTGGAGAGCGCCACCAGAAACCAGACCGGCGACTCCGCCGCCAGCATCGCGGTGGCGGGATGACTCCCATGAACCTTTCAAACCCAAAAGCCAAAGGTAAAAAAGACCTTGCAACCGCTGGTGGAGGGCTTGTTTGCACCGAAGAAAACACCGGATTTCATTCCCTGCCCCAGCCGAGTGTCGAAGGAGTCTGGACGTTTTAGAAAATCATGCCCGCCTTTTCCTACAGAGCTTTGCTGGCTGACGGCAAGATCGCCGAAGGGCACATTGACGCCCCTGGCCGGCCCGATGCGCTGCGTCAACTCGAGGCTCTGGGCTTACGCCCCCTCAAACTCGCGGAAAAAGCAGGCTCCAAAAACAGCCCCGTCCGCCCCGCGTCACTTCAGGGCTTGGGAAACGTCTCCTTCAAACTCGGGCCAAAAAAAGTCTCACCCAAGGAGGTGGAAAACTTCACACGCCTGCTCTCCAGCCTGCTGGCTGCCGCCGTCCCCTTGAGCCGGGCGCTCATTATCCTCCAGAAAGAAGCCTCTTCCCCCGCCGCACAGGCCCAGTGGAAAGAAATCCACACTCTCGTCGTCGACGGCATGTCCTTGGCCGATGCCATGGCCCGCTCCCCCGAAACCTTCCCCCGTGTCTATGTGGCGATGGTCGAGGCCGGTGAGGCTGGCGGTTTTCTTGATGTTGTGCTGGCTCAGATCGCCGACTTCCAGTCCCGGGAAAAGGAGCTTAAATCCAAGGTCGTCACCGCGATGATCTACCCGTGCATCCTCTTAGGTCTGGCCTTGGTGGTGTTGACGGTGCTGCTGGTTTTTTTCATCCCGAAATTCCAAAAGGTTTTCGCCAGCGTCCACGGCGCTCTGCCCCTCATCACCCAGCTGGTCATCGGCCTGAGCGATCTGGTCCGCTCCTATGGATTCCTTGTGGGCGCGGGACTCGTCGGCGCCGGGTTCCTGATCCGCAGCTGGTTCGTCTCGGCAAAGGGCAAGCGCACTTGGGAAAGCCTTGTGCTGCAATCCCCGCTGGTCGGCCCCCTCATCGCCCAATTCGCCATGGCCCGTTTCTGCCGCATGCTCGGCACCCTGCTCGGCGCAGGCGTCCCGCTGGTGCACGGCTTGAATGTCGCCCGCAAATCCATCGGCAACCAGGTCCTCGTGGACGCCGTCAGCCAAGCCATCGACCGGGTCCAGCAGGGCGGCCGGCTGGGTCAGAGCCTGGCCGATTGCAAACGACTCTTCTCCGGCTCAGTTCTGGAAATGATCTCCGTGGCGGAGGAAAGCGGCCGGCTCGACGCCGAATTGGTCCGTATCGCCGCCGTAACCGAGGTGGACTTGGACCGCAATCTGAAAACAGCCGTCGCCTTTGCCGAACCAATGATGCTCTTTCTCATCGCCGGATTCATCGGCGTCATTTTCATCAGCATGCTGCTGCCTGTGTTCTCCCTGCAGGATTACATCAAATAGAAACACCCCACCATCAACCCCATGAAAACCGCAGTTCACTCAACGCTCCGTTCCCGGCCTCCCGCCCCGCTCGCCTTCACGCTCGTCGAAATGCTTCTCGTCGTCACCATCATCGGCATCCTCGCCGCTCTGGTGATCCCGAAAATCGTCGGGCGCAGCGAACAGGCGCGTATGACCGCAGCGCATGCCGACATCAACGGCGGCATCAAGTCCGCCCTCGACGCCTTCGAGGTGGACAGCGGCTCGTATCCCAAGAACCTGCAGGAACTAATCCAGGCGCCAGGCAACGCCAAAAACTGGCATGGACCCTATCTGGACCGAATCCCTCTGGACCCCTGGGGGAACAACTACCTCTATTACTACCCAGGCAAACGCAACCAGCGCGGCTACGACCTGCTCTCAGTCGGCCCGGACGGCAAAGAAGGCTCCGACGATGATCTTGGCAACTGGGCTAAATAACCCGCGCCTCCCCCGGGCCTTCACCTTGATCGAATTGATCCTGGTGCTGGCGCTGCTGGTGATCATCACCTCGCTGGCGGCCCCGGCCATGGCGCGGTTCATTCGCGGCCGGGCGCTCGATTCCGAGGCCCGACGGTTGCTGGCCTTGCTGCACGCCGGGCAGAGCCGCGCCGTGTCCGAAGGATTACCGGCGGTGCTCTGGGTGGACGCCAAAAAAAACAGCTACGGTCTCGAGGCTGAGGCATCCGGAACGGATGGGGATCCGAAAGCGGAGACTCTGCTGGTGGATGCCACCCTGCAAATCGCATCGGAAAGCGGCACCGCCGGCGAGGCATCGACTTTCAAAAACCTCCCGGCCATCCGGTTCCTGGCCGATGGATCGGTGGACGAGAACGCTCCGTCCGCCCTGCGCCTGAGCGATGGCGAGGGCTTCTCGCGCTGGCTGATCGCCGCACAGGACGGATCGGGTTATGAGATTCGCGACCGGCAAAACTAAGAGCCCGGCCGGGTTCACCCTGGCCGAGGTGCTGGCGGCAATGCTCTTTCTGGCCATCGTCATCCCGGCCGCCGTGGAAGCACTCCATGTCGCCAGCCTCGCAGGAGAGGTCGCCGCACGCAAAGGCGCCGCCGCACGCATCGCCGACCGGGTTTTAAACGAAAGCGTGGTCCTGACAAACTGGACCGGCGGCGGGCGCAGCGGGACGGTGACCGAAGGCGCGCTGCCGTTCCGCTGGACCTTGACGAGTGGAAACTGGACATCGGACAACCTGCAGTTGCTGACGGCCGAAGTGAGCTTCGCCGCGCAGGGCAAAGAGTACTCAGTCAGGCTGAGCACGTTGGTCAACAACTCCGGCATGACCGGCACCACACGATAATTTCACAGTGACTCCGGCAATCTATACGCAACTCCGGTCCCGCCACGGCGCACCGGGCTTCACGCTGATCGAGATGATTCTCGCCATCGGCGTCGCCGCCCTCGTGCTCATTGCCGTCAATGCCACTCTCTTTGCCGCATTGCACCTGCGCGACATCACCGCTGACGCTGTGGACGCAGCCTCGCCGCTCGACCGGGCGGCGGCCCTGCTGCACCGCGACTTGGAGTGCGCCGTGCCCCCCACCAACGGCTCCACCCGGGTGCTCTCCGGCAGCTTCCGGGTCGGCTCACTCACCAGCCCCGGCGTGAACGGCCCCGTGTCCATCGAACTGTTCACCGCCACCGGCGCACTCAATAGCAACACCCCCTGGCCCGACATCCAGCGCGTCAGCTACGGGTTGAAAGCCTCCACCGACCGTTCGGTAACCGGCAAAAACCTGGTGCGCAGCGTCACCCGCAACCTCCTCTCACTCACCGCCCCGGAAGTGCAGGAACAACTCCTCCTCCACGGCGTGGCGGACATCAAGTTTTCCTGCTATGACGGCGCGCAATGGCAGGAGATCTGGGACACCACCAGCCCGACTTCGGCCAGCACAAACCTCCCTCAGGCCGTGCGTGTTGACATTCAAATGGCGGGCGGCCCCCTGTCGCAACCGGTGGAACTGCTCGTCCCTTTGGGCGTGCAGTCGCTCACCAACATGGTCCTGACCAGCTCCCAGTAAACCGGCCATGAAAACCCGGCACAAATCCCAACTCCCGATCAACACCCGCCCGCACCGGACCTCCCCCCTCGGAAACCGGGCCTCTGGCCCACAACCTTGCACGCCCCAAGCCGGTTCCGTGCTGATCATTGTGCTCTGGATTTCGCTCGGGCTGGTGAGTATCGCCCTTTATTTCGCCAACTCCATGACCTATGAACTTCGCGCCTCAGACAACCGGGTGGGCGGCATGGCGGCCGACCAAGCCGTGGAAGGCGCGGCGCGTTATGTGAGCTATGTGCTGCAGAACTTCGCCACCAACGGCACCGTACCCGACACCAACCTTTTCAACACCGCCGCCGTTTCCATCGGCGAGGCCAGATTCTGGATCGTAGGCCGCAATCCCTCCGACCAGAAACCGGCCACCCCCACCTTTGGACTCGTGGATGAAGGCGCCAAGCTGAACCTAAACACGGTCAACACCAACGTCCTGGCCTATCTCCCCAACATGACCACCGATTTCGCCCAAGCCATCCTGGACTGGCGCGGCACCAATGGCAGCATCTCCCTCGACTATGCCACCCAAGGGTATACAGCCAAAAACGCCCCGTTTGAAACCATCGATGAACTGCGCTTGGTCTACGGCGCAACTATGGGTCTTCTCGCTGGCGAGGATGTGAACCGCAACGGCATTTTGGACCCGAACGAGAAAGATTTAAACAGTAACGGCCAAATGGATCCTGGCCTGCTGGACTGCGTCACTGTCTACACCCGGGAACCCAATTTTTACGCGGATGAATCATCCCCGACCAACGTCAACACAGCCACAGAATCGCGCCTCATCACCTGCTTCAAAAACTGCGGGGTCAGCAGCGCCACAGCCGCCGCCACCGCTCTCTACCGCTCCATCCACATCTCCCCCGCCCGGCTCAACACCTGCTCGGGAACCTTAGACCTGGCCGTCCGCTGCCGCACCGCAGGCCTAAACTCCTCCGATTTCGCCAGGGTCGCCCCCTGCCTGACCACCAGCACCAACGCATACCTCCGCGGCCGCGTCAACGTCAACACCGCGACCGCCCCCGTGCTGACCGCTCTGTTCATGGGCTTGGACATCGACGAATCCACCGCCTCCGGCGCCGTGCAGACCCTAATCACCTACCGGGATCAGAACGCCGGCAACCTCGCCACAGTCGCTTGGGTGATTGACGCCCTGGGCAATAAAAACCCGGTCCTCACCGCCCTGGTCCGCGGCGATTTTCTCACCACCCACAGCTACCAATTCACCGCCGACATCGCCGCCACCGGCCCCTTCGGACGAGGCTACCGCCGGGTGAAATTCATCTTTGACACCAGCAACGGCGGGCCGGTCTTGATCTATCGTCAAGACCTGAGCCGGTTGGGCTGGGCGCTGGGGGAAGATGCCCGTCAAAGCTGGATCGCCAAACAAACGCCCTAAACCAAATGTTCAAAATACCTTTCCAAAGCGAGAAACGCCTCACCAGCCTGCTGGGCCTGGCCCTCGACGGCAATCGGCTCGACGGCGTCGTCTTGCGCCGCGTCAATGGCGCCATCGAACTCCAACAACGGTTTTCCGTCACGCTCTCGCTCGATCCACTCACCGCCACCCCGGAACTGGCCGGACGCGAAATCCGCAATCAGCTCGAGGCCGCGGGCATCCGGGAACGACAATGTGTTTTGGGACTGCCGCTCAAATGGGTGCTCACCGCCCAGACCGAAGTCCCCCCGCTGCCGGAGGCCGACACTGCAAGCTTGCTTCAACTGGAGGCCGAGCGCGGATTCCCCACCGACGCTGCCACCCTGCAACTGGCCTACTCACGCTGCCCCCTGCCGGCCGACCATCAACTCGTACTCCTCGCCGGCATCCCCCGCCTCCACCTCGCCGCCCTGGAGCAGGTGCTGCTCTGCGCCAAGCTAAAACCCCTTAGTTTCACCATCGCATCCGCCGCCTTGCAGAACCCCGCCTCTCCCACCTCAAATGGGGTCATGACTCTGGCCGTCGGCGAAACCTCCGTAACCCTGCAGATCTCCTGCGGCGGCGGCTTGGCCGCACTCAGGGCGCTGGAGGGCGCGATCAACACCGAATCAGGCCAGCCGGGTATTCAGGTCGACGTCGTGGCCCGCGAAGCCCGCATCACCCTGGGCCAGCTTCCATCCGCATTGCGGGCCGAAGTCAAAAACATCCGCATCTTCGGACCGCAGACGCTGACACGGCCGCTGGCCGACGAATTGGAGCTGCGCTTTGAAACACTGGGCCTAAAGGTCTCTGTCGTGGACGCCTACTCACCAGGCGAATTGGGGGCAACCATCCCGCCGAACACCGCCGTGTCCGCGGCCCTAAGCCTCGCGGCCCGGACTCTAACCGGTCAGGTGCCCGCGCTGGAATTTCTGCCGCCCAAACCGACTCTGCTCGAAAACTTGGCCGCAAAATATTCTTCAGGCCGCCTCCGCGCCGTCGGCGCCGCCGCCGGCACCTTGGTCGCCTTGGTGGGCGGACTCTTTTTATTCCAACAAATCCAACTCTGGCAGCTCCGCTCTCAGTGGTCCAAAATGTCGCCCCAAGTGTCCGACCTCCAGGACGTCGAGGACCAGATCCGGCAATTCCGCCCCTGGTTCGACAACTCCTTCCGCAACCTGTCAATCCTCCGCCAACTCACCCAAGCCTTCCCCGAGGACGGCGCGGTCACCGCCAAGAACATCGAAATCCGCGAGGACGGCACTATCAACTGCTCCGGCAATGCCCGGGACAATGCGGCGTTGCTGGCCACATTGTCACGACTCCGGGCCGCCGAGGGCGTCAGCGGAGTGAAAATCGATCTCATCCACGGCAAGACTCCGATGCAATTCACGTTTGAATTCCGCCAGGGAAATGGAGGCAGTCATGAAAATTGAAAATCGCCAGCAGTTTCTTCTCGTGCTGACCCTCGCCGCCGCCGCGCTCTTGGTGGGCGTCAATTTCATTTATGAACCCCTCCAAAACCTTTGGTCGGCGCGGAGCGCCCAGATCCGCGAACTGCAGGCCAAAATCGAGAGCGGCCGCAAGCTTCAACTCCGAGGACCGGCGGATCATAAGCGCTGGAACAACATGCTCACCAATTCGTTGCCGAGCAACACCTCGATGGCCGAGCAGCAGCTCTTCACCGCCTTGGACAACTGGCGGCGCAGCAGCGGCGCCGAAATCACCAGCCTCAGCCCGCAATGGAAATCCACCTCAACCAACCACCTCACCCTCCACTGCCGCGTCGAAGCCACCGGAAATCTCGGCGCACTGAGCCAGTTTCTTTACAGCCTTGAACAGGGCCCTCTGGGAATCAAGGTCGACACCGCGGAACTCAGCGCCCACGACCTGACCGGCCAGCAACTCACCCTCGGCCTGCAGCTCAGCGGCCTGGCCCTGCCACAACCCGCCCAAAAATGAAATTCACGCAAACCCTCCCGGGCCTCACCCTGGCCCTCCTGCTCCATCACGTCCGCCCGGTCGCGGCCCAGACCAACCTGCCCGCCCCACCGCCCACCCCGGCCACCTTCAGCCGGTTTATCTCCGAGCGGAACATCTTCGACCCGAACCGCTCCCCGCGCTTTGCCCGCAGCAGCCCGAGAACCGAGCCCAAACCAACCCGCACCACCCGCGAAACCCCCACCTTCACCCTCGTCGGCACCATGAGTTATGAAAAAGGACTCTTCGCCTTCTTTGACGGCAGCAGCCCCGAACTGCGCAAAATCCTCTGCCAGTCTGACTCCAACACCATCGCCGGCTACTCCGTGGCCGAAATCACCCTCACCGGGGCCAGACTGCTGAGCATCGACAAAAAAGAAACACTCGAACTCAAGCTCGGCGAGCGAATGCGCCAAGAGGAAAACCGCTGGCGAGTCATCGCCCCCTCGGAGTTGCCCCCCGAAAACACCCCGAAAGAGACGCCCGCAGCCACTCCGGCCCCCGCCGCAGCCGCTGAACCTAATGATATTTTGAAAAAGCTCATGCAGAAACGAGAACAGGAATTAAAATGAAAACCACAGCCTCAGCCCTTCTTAGCGCGCTCTGCCTTTCCGCCCTGACCTTCCCGGTGGCCGCCCAACCGACCCCCGGAAACTCAGCGCAGACCAATAGCATTGGCACCCAGCCCCCCACCCCCCCAACGCAAACCGCTCCCGACACCGCGGCCGATAAACAGTCGACCCCTCAAATACCACGCCAGACCGAGTCCATCATCATCCAACCCAAACACAGAGAGCCCCAAGCCCTGCCAAACCCGTTCGCCCCGCCAACGAAACCGGTAGGCACCAATACCGCAGAACTGCGCCTGAACTTCCGCAACGCCCCCTTGGAAATGGTGCTCAACTATCTCAGCGATGCAGCCGGTTTCATCATCGTTCTCGACACCCGCATCACCGGCACCGTCAATATCATCAGCAGCCATCCGGTGACCCGCGAGGAGGCCGTCGACCTCCTCAATACTGAGCTGAACCGCAACAATTATGCCGCCATCCGCGAAGGCCGCACCCTGACCATCGTGGACAAAAGCGTTGCCAAAACCCGCAACATCCCCGTCCGCACCGGCAACATCCCCGCCAACATCCCCAAAAACGACGAAATCGTCACCCAGATCATTCCCATCCGCTTCGTCGAAGCCCGGCAGCTAACCTCCGACCTGGCGCCGTTCCTCTCCTCCCAGGCAACCATTACCGCGAACGAAACCGGCAATGCCATTTTGATCACCGACACCCAGGCCAACATCCGGCACCTCGTTGAAATCATTCAAGCGGTGGACAGCAACGCCGAAGCGGAAACCGAAATCCGCGTCTTCCGATTGAAAAACGCAAGTCCGACAGATATTGCCAATGAACTTGGCAGCATCTTTCCAAGCAGCTCCGGCGGTTCACAATCCCCAATCCGCTTCGGCGGCGGCAGTGGCGGATTCTTCTCCCGGATGATGGGCGGTGGCGGCGGCGACACCGGTGGTCAAAGTAAGAACGCCAACGATCGCATCAAAAAGGCAACCCAGGTTACCG
The DNA here is from genome assembly GCA_903873415.1 of uncultured Verrucomicrobiota bacterium. Classification (GTDB taxonomy): domain Bacteria; phylum Verrucomicrobiota; class Verrucomicrobiia; order Limisphaerales; family CAIQOK01; genus CAIQOK01. Next base: position 34,332 of record CAIQOK010000133.1, read on the forward strand.
CCGTGGCCGATACGCGTATCCAAGCCGTCATCGTAACCGCGCCCAAGGACTTGATGCTCCAGATCGCTGAGATGATGACCGACCTGGATGTCCCCTCGGACCGGGATCAAGGGGTTTATGTGTTTCAGATGAAAAACGGGGATCCACAGCAGGCGGTGCAGGTCTTGCAAAACATGTTCCAGAGCGGCACATCCGCCCGCACGAGCAGCGGATCCTCGCAAAACAGCCCACTGCAGCAGCGGGCTTTGAACAGCACCACCAGCATGGGCTCCACCACCCCCTCGGGGATCGGCGGCGGCACAACCGGCGGCGGCAGTCGGACTGGCCTGTGACACCTGAAACACAATTCGATGAAAACGCATAATATGAAAGCAAACGGTTTCAAGAAGCATCTCGCTGCAACGCTGGCCCTCGCCCTATCCTCCGCGATCGAACTCTCCGCCCAGTCCAGATACGGCGGCGGCGGATTCGGCGGATTTGGTGGATTTGGAGGCTTCGGCGGATTCGGAAGTGGATCCAGTGGCAGTTCCAGCAGAGGCAGTACCACCCCCAGCGGCCAATACAACAACAACGGCACCGTCGGCAACGCCGTCATCTCCGTCGATCCCGTCACCCACAACATCATTGTCATCGCCGACAAGCAGACCCGCGAGCAAATCGGCGAAGTCCTCGCCAAACTCGACGCCCCGACGCCGCAGGTGCTCATCAAAGTCGTGTTCCTTGAGGTCGAACATAACAACCAGTCGGAAATTGGTGTCCAAGGCGGTTACACCGGAGTTAACAAGAATTTCTCCCAGGCGGTGGGCTATGCCACCAACTTCGCCGTGGCCGACAATTCCATCGTTCCTCAAAGCATCTCTCCGGTAAAACAGAGCGTCAACGCCAACAACAACTTCGGCCTGCCCCAATCCATCCCCGGAGCCACCGGCAACGGAGGTGTCTACCAGCTCATGGGCAGTGATTTCACGGCCACCCTGCAAGCCATCGCCGCCGCTGGCAAATCCCAGGTCCTCTCCCGCCCCTCCATCCTGGCCCGCGACGGTCAAATGGCACAGATCATTGTCGGCCAGAGCGTCTACCTGCCCAGCGGAGTGAGCTATAGCTCCGTCGGCGGAACAGCCTCCAGCATCCCAACCATCAACGGCAGCTATCAAAACGTGGGCATCCAGCTCGATGTCACCCCATTCATCGGAGCCAACAGCCTCGTCCAGATGATCCTTCAGCCACAGATCACCTCCGTCGACCTCTCCACACCCGGTCAGATAATCGCAGTCGCCCCAAGCACCCTGAGTTCAACTGCCGTCTATGCGCCCAACCTCAACAAACGTTCCGCCAACACCGTCGTAGTCACCCCGGACGGACAACCAGTCGTCATCGGCGGCCTCATCTCCAACGCCAAATCCTCCAGCGACACCAAAGTGCCGATTCTGGGCGATATTCCGCTGCTGGGCTTGCTCTTCAAATCCAGCGCCAAATCCAGCCGCAAAAACGAACTCCTCATCTTCCTCACCCCCCATATCGTCCAGATGCCTTCCGCCCTGGCCGCCCTGGCCACCAAGGAAACCGGCCAGTCCCAGCTCATCACCAACTCCATCTCGGAACAGGACCTCGACCGCTATCTGGAACGGGTCCCAGTCAAACCTGTTCCCCACGGCAAGCCAGACCCCAAATCCACACCTCGGCGTTGAACCCCACAGGGCCTCTTGGAGGTAATCCACCACCCAAAACCACAAAGCTTCTATGAATGCCCCAGTCGGCCGACGCATCCTCGTTTACGGGGCGCTCCTCACCCTCTGGGCCCTGATCCTAGGCTGGCAGGTCGCGGAGCATTTCCGGGTACGCCGGGCCGCCCGGGCCGAACTCATCTACAGAGCCAAGGACATCTCCTCCACTCTGGTCATCGTTCTGCGCTCCCAGCGCCGCTTCGGCGGCGTGGTCTCCAAGGAACGACTCGAGTCCGCACTGACCGATCTGGTCAAACCCGCCGAGCCCGGGCAATCCGGCGAGCTCAAAGGCATCGCCCTGCTCAATGCCGCCGGCGATGTTGTAGCCTCCGCCGGAACAGTGCCCGAACTCTCCCAAAAGGGAGCCCCTCATCCCCCGGAGCTGTGGGAGGAACGCACCGTCACCTTGATGAACCTGGTGGATCTGGGCACCAACCTCACCCGCGAGGTCGAAAACACCACCACCCCGATCATCCTGTCACGGGAAAACTTTTTCCGGCCCGGAGAAACCAATCACTCCACCAACCTGCTGATGGACGCCCGCTTTGACCTCCACCGTTCCACCAACCTCCTCACCTCGGCCATCACTACCAATCCCCCACCGCGCGGAGACTGGACACGGGGTCGCCCCCGCTTCGGCCGCCCCTTCGGCATGAGCGAAGATCAGTTCAAAACAATCCTCGAAAAACAAGGCGTTCACAGCTTTGTCATCCTCATGTCCACAGATTCCGCGGACGAAACCTGCGCACGCGATCGGTGGCTGCGAATCATCATCGCCTCCCTGGCCACCGTCTCGGTGGCCGGTTCCGGACTGGCCTGGCGCACACTCTCCAATTCGGCCGAGTTGCAAATCCGCCTGCTCCGCGCCAGCGAACTCAACACGCATCTGCGGGAAATGAACCTCGCCGCCGCCGGACTGGCCCACGAAACCCGCAACCCCCTCAACATCGTCCGAGGCTTGGCGCAGATGATTTCACGCCAGCCCGACGCACCCGCGGAGACACGGGAAAAGTCCCGCGCCATTGTCGAGGAAACGGACAAGGTCACCGCACAGTTGAATGAATTCATCAACTACTCCAAACCGCGCCAAGTCCGACGCACCGCGCTGGCTCTGGCACCCGCCATCCAGGAAGTCGTCCGTGCTCTAGGCTTCGATCTTGAGGAAAAACAAATCAAACTGGAAGTCAAAGGCGACCCCCTCACTATCCAGGCCGATGAACAACTCTTCCGCCAGACCCTATTCAACCTGATGCTCAACGCCATCCAAGCCGTCGAACCGGGCGGAACCATCCAGCTCTTGTCCGGACGACAAAACACCTCCGCAGCCTGGCTCGAAATCCGCGACACCGGGCCTGGAGTGCCGCCCGAACGACGGCAGGAAGTGTTCAAACCCTACTTCACCACCAACCAGAAAGGCACCGGGCTGGGCTTGGCGGTCGTCCAGCAGATCGTTCTGGCGCACGGTTGGGAAATCACCTGCCTGCCCAACGAACCGCGCGGCGCCGTCTTCCGCCTTACCCACCTGGCCTTGGCAACCTGACACACCCCGTTGCCCCCTCCCCCTTCAGCCGCAGATGGCAGAAAATCCGATCGCCCTTTTCCCTTCTCCGAGCTCCGAGCTTCCGCGTCCTCCTTTCTGGCCGGAGGAAACAACGAAAAACCGCGGCAACCATCCTGCACCGACCGCTATTGCCCGTTGCCGTCCTTTCAAGCGCCGGAGGCAAGACTTGTCTATGGCCAAAACCAAAAAATTACATCTTCCCAAGCCCCGGAGAGTTGACACAGAAGACCGAATGTCGAAGGTCAGTCCTGAAAATGCCGATCACCTCCGGCGGCCTATGCCCACCGGCATCTTAAAAAACACCAATTGTTGTGACCCTCCTCCGCTTTGCCCTTCACCAACAGCCTACTGACGCCAAGCCACCCGCCCCGCCTTGACGCAATCCCTTTTACACCCCGCCGGCGCCTGATATGCTCTTGCTCTGTGAATTTTCAAAAACGTCAGCGCGTCGTCTGCGGCATGAGCGGCGGGGTGGACTCCTCCGCCACCGCAGCCCTCCTGATCGAGCAAGGCTATGACGTCATCGGCATTACCCTCAAACTCTGGCCTCAAGATTGCGTCAACCGCGCCGAAGATAAGTGCTGCGGCCCGCAGGCCGTGACCGACGCCCGCTCGGTCTGCCACAAGCTGAACATCCCCTATTACCTCATCGACGAGGCCGCCGAATTCCAAAAACACGTCATCCAGTATTTCGCCGACGAATACAAGGCCGGCCGCACCCCGAATCCCTGCGTGATGTGCAATCAAAACCTCAAATTCGGCCGCCTCATCGACCGCGCCGACCAGCTCGGCGCCGACTTCATCGCCACCGGCCATTTCGCCCGAATAGAACGCGCCCCCACCCCGACTGACGGACCGGACTTGGCTCTGCCCGCCCAGGGCCGTTACCTCCTCAAACGCGGCCGGGACTTGCGCAAGGATCAAAGCTATTTCCTCTTCTCCCTGCGCCAGGACCAACTGGCCCGGACACTCTTCCCCTTGGGCGAAAAAACCAAGAGCGACACCCGCGAGCTGGCCCGGCACTGCAACCTCAAAACCGCCGACAAACAGGAGAGCATGGAAATCTGTTTCGTTCCGGACAACAATTACGGCGGCTTCCTGCAGCAAGCCAACCTCGTCCAAAAACACCGGGGTGAAATCGTCAACCTCTTCGGCCAAGTCCTTGGCCACCATGACGGCATCGAATTTTACACCATCGGCCAGCGCAAAGGCCTGGGCATCACCACCCCAAAACCAGTCTACGTCGTCAACCTCGAAGCGGAAACCAACCGGGTCGTCGTAGGCGATGAGTCGGATCTCGACCGGGACGAGTTCACCGCCGACAGATGCAACTGGCATCCCTTTGAAAAACTCACCGGGCCCATCGAGGTCATGACCAAAATCCGCTACAACCACCCCGGCGCATCCGCCACCTTGACTCCACTGGAAAATGGAAAGGTCAAAGTAAAACTCCACTCCCCCCAGCGCGCCATCACCCCGGGACAGGCCGCCGTCTTTTATCAGGATGACCTGGTCCTAGGCGGCGGTTGGATCATGCGCTAGCCCGAATTCCGATTCCGGGACAGCGATCTGATTTTTTCGCGGTATCGACCTTCGGATTTCCTCAGGATTCCGCCATTTTCCGCTGTCAAACGGCGTGTGGTGGCGACCCACCCTCTTCTCATCCGTCGCGCCGCGGTTACTCTGGCGACATGTCTCTCAAGTCCAGCACGCGCAAAAAGAGCGGCAAGGAGCCTCGCTCCTGGTCCGTCGTCAAAAGCCGCCGCATCGGGCCCGGCATGGGGCAGCGGCATGTCCCCTGCCTGGGCGAGATCGACGATTCCCAGCGCGCCGCGTGGCAGAAGGCCATCGACGTCTTTGACGAACACGACGGGCAGACCCGGCGCTGCGCGATCTCTCCCGCCGATCGCACCCCGCCCGCCGTGCAGGTCCAACCCA
>CAIQOK010000134.1 GCA_903873415.1 uncultured Verrucomicrobiota bacterium
AGCCTGTTCTGGATAATCGAATCGATAAGGGAGTTTTTAAAACGCTCAAACCGCCTGCCACGGCGCACGGTATTCCCGCGACAACCACTTCGACGCATCCGGATCTCCGAGGATCCGCTCATGCTTGGCATCCCACCGAATCTTGCGACCGGTGACCATTGCGATCATTCCCAGATGCCCCGGGATGGCGGAGTGATGCGCCGTTTTCGCGGGAGTGATCGTCGGCTGGCGGGACTTGATGCAGTCGATGAAGTTGCGCTGGTGGTGGGCTGATTTGTAAAGCTTCACCTTGCGCATCTCTTCTGGCAGCGTCTTGTAATCACGCCACTCTGGATTGGACCCTTCAAAGGCGCCCCGGTCCACCCGGACCCAGCCGTCCGTCCCGATCCATTTGGTGCCGCCCTTGATGTCGGGGTGGCCGCCGGCAATGGTCATGGTGACGTTGTTGGGATATTTCAGTTCAATGCGGTATTTGGTGCAGGTGTTCCAAACCGCATCGGCTGCGGGGAATTCACCCCGCCCCTCGATTTCGGAAGGCCCGGAGTTGTCGCAATCCATTCCCCAATGCGCAATGTCGCAGTGATGGCCGATCCAATCCAAAAGCTGGCCGCCGCCCGTGTTGTAATTCCAGCGCCAGTTCTTGTGGACACGGCCGCGGATGTAGGGCTCCATCTTCGAGGGTCCGATCCACATTTCGTAATCCAGTTCAGCCGGCGCCTGACTGGGGGTCATGAACTGCGCCGTGCCGCCAAAATCCGTGTGCCCGGAGGGCAATCCCACCTCGACATGCGTGAGTTTGCCTATCAGTCCGTTGCGGACGATCTCCGCACCCTTATGAAAGTTGGCCACCGAGCGCTGCCACGAACCGGTCTGCCAGATCCGCTTGTGCTTGTGCACGGCTTTGACAATGGCCTGCTGCTCGGCAATGGTTTTGGCCAGCGGCTTCTCCCCGTAGATATCCTTGCCGTGACGGGCCGCCTCAACGGCCACCAAAGCATGCCAGTGGTCCGGCACCGCCAGCATTACCGCATCAATATCCGTGCGCGCCATCAGCTCCCGGTAATCATGATAGGCCTTGCAGTCCTGATTCTGATAATGCTTGTTGATTGTGTTGACCGCGTCATCCAAATGCGTCTTGTCCAGATCGCACGCGGCCACCACCTGGCAATCGTCCAGCCCCAGAAAAGCGCTGGTGTTACCCGGCCCCTGCATGCCCCATCCCACCACGCCCAAGGTGATCCGGCTGGAGGGGGAGCTTTTGGCGCCTAATCCCAGCGCCCGGGACGGAATGATCGCAGGCAGAGCCAGTGCGGCACCGGCCGTGGCCAGAAAATGGCGTCGGCTCATCCCCGATTTCAATTTTTTTTGATTCATAGCTTTTTGGACCATGCCCGCGTTCGTTTAACTCCCGGCAACCCCATACCCGGCCCGCACGGTGGGTTTTCAGAGTGCAATCCCGGAATCTTCCGGCCAGAGGATTACGGGGCTGGAGTTTCCTGTATATCGTTCATTTGTGTAAAGCAAAAACACCGGTGCCGCACGGGTCGCAACACGCCCCAGCCATGCAACGTGCCGATGAGATGAGTTCTCAGTCTGAATTGATGAGAAGGCTTCTGTTTGGTAGTGAATTTATCCGGCGCGGGGATATTATCTGTCCATGACCGATCCTGACACCTTGGAGCCTGTGCGAACCAATGAGGTCCGGTGGCGCGGCCGCACCCTGCTGCATTTTTCCGGCTGTGATTATTTCCGGATGGCCCGACATCCAGCCCTACGCGCTGCCGCCCGTTCCGTACTGTCCGGCCGCGGGCTGAATGTGGCGGCCTCGCGGCTGACGACCGGAAATCATCCGATCTACGGACAGCTTGAATTGGAGCTGGCCCGCTGGTTCGACTGCGAGAGCGCGGTTGTTTTGCCGGACGGGTATCTCGCGCCGGTTGCCGCCGCGCAAGCCCTGACTGGTGATTTTACTCATGCCCTGATCGATGAGGCATCCCACGGCGCGCTAGTGGATGCCTCGCGAATGCTCGATTGTCCGGTGATTCAATTTAAACACCGTGACGCTCTGGATCTTGCGCAGCGGTTACAAAATATCGGCCAGCCCAGCCGGATTGTTCTGCTCACCGACGGCCTGTTCGCAAGGGATGGCTCCGTTGCTCCGCTGCAGGCGTATTTGAAGGTCTTGCCGGCCCGGGCGTTGATTTTGTTGGACGACGCGCATGGGGTTGGAATTCTGGGTGAAAACGGTCGCGGTACGCTGGAGCATGAAGGAGTGGATCGGCGTCGTGTGATTCAGTGCGGCACGTTGAGCAAGGCATTTGGCGCCTATGGCGGGATGGTGCTGGGGGTGCGCTCTTTGCGGGATAGGATTCTGGGACGCAGCCGCTGTTTTATCGGGACGACGCCGCTGCCGCTGCCGCTGGCCGGGGCGGCATTGGCAGGCTTGAGACTTCTGGGTTCTGCCGGAGCGCGCCGGGTCCGGCTGCGGCGCAATGCAGGTTGGTTTCGAGCCGGATTGCAGGAGGCGGGATGGGAATGCGCGGAGACGCCCGGGCCGATTGTCCGGCTGCCGATGTGTGCGGAGAAGGTTTCGGAAGCGGTGAAGTTGCGTTTGTTGGAAGCGGGAATCTATCCGCCGTTTCTCAGGTATGGAGCCGGTTCGCCGCAGGGTGCCTTTCGCTTTGTTATCTCCAGCGAACACACCCTGCCACAGTTAAGGGCTGCGCTGGGTGCATTGGCTGCATATGGTTCGGCCCCCCGCACAGGAACAATGGCTTCTAAGTCACGACGCTGATCATGCCGCGAGCGCAGCAGGCTGTGCGGTGGGGATCACAGTCGGAGGAAGAGTTTGCGTTGGTAGAGAAAGCGGGCAAACCAGAAGAACAAGCCGACTCCTGCGACTGCGATAACCATATCCCCCGCACCGCGAGCCAGATGGGAGTCGAAGAACGACTTGACAGGGCCACCGGCCAGTCGGCGGGCGAGTTTTTCGAAGCCCAGTCCGCCCATGAAATTGCTTGAGAGGTAGAGAGTTAATGGATTCATGCCGATCCACACAAAAGGCTGGAACCATGACCGGAGGCCTTTGACGTCAATGATCCAATAAAAGGTGCCCAGGAGAAGTGCGCTGTAGCCGCCGGCGACGAGCACGTAGGAGGAGGTCCAGATTTTTTTGATCACGGGGAATTCCAATCCCCAGAGCAAGCCCAGAGCGACGCCGGCGATGCCTGAACCGAGCAGCCACGCCGCCTTTTTTTGTTCCGGCATGGAGCGCTTCTTGAGGAGGAGTCCGGCAAAAACACCCAGCAAGCCGGTGGCAATTGCCGGCAGCGTGCTCAGGAGACCCTCCGGATCATAGGTGCCATCATATTTTCTCCCCGGGAGATATTTTTGATCGATAAAAGCGGTCAGGTTCACGCCTTGAATATAGGAGCCTCGGAGCAAATTGGTGCTGGTCAGGTTGAGTTGTGAAACATCCTTGAATCCTGCTTCGCGGGTGATCGGAGCGCTACCGCCTAATACAGGGCGCACATCTGGGAAGGGAGCCAGTGCGAGCAGTGCCCAGTATCCTAGCAACAGGGCGGCAGCGATGGCTGCAAGATTGCGGGGCTTAAAAAAGATAAAAAGCAGACCGCCGAAGGTGTAGCAGAGGGCGATCCGGTTGAGCACGCCCATCAATCGCATGTCCGGCCATGGATTGGTGAAGCCTCCCGAATAAACAAGGCCGAGAACAAAGAGCAGCAGCCCGCGGCGCAGAACGCGTTTGACGGCTGCCGCCCGGCCTTCGTTTTCGAGGATGCGATCCAGCGAGAACACGGTGGAGACACCCATCATAAAAACAAAGAGCGGAAAGATCAGGTCATAGAACCGGAACCCCTCCCATTCGGCATGTTCAAGCTGGCTGGCCATGAATTGGGTGGGGGCGCTCTGATTTAAGGTGCGCAACGCATGGAACAGCGATTCCCCTCCGAGGATCCAGAACATGTCGAAGCCGCGCAAAGCGTCCAGAGAAGTCAATCGCCGGTTGGAAGGGAACGCGTCAGTTTTGGTCGGCTGCATGACCCAAACCTATTAAGTCGTCCGTCAAATCGCCAGAAGGAATCCCGGTCGTGATTTGTTCAAGAGCATTGGCTAACGGCAGTTAAAAAATTGGGTGGCCTTTTTCAACTCGCTTCGACCAAACTGCCCGGCGTGAACGTATGGAATCAAAGTCACTTCTCATACCTGTCTTTCTGCTTGGGTGGATGAGTCTCACTGCCGCAACTGCAAGCCCGTTGGAAAGCGCATTGCTGGATGCCGTGCAAGCCGCCCATTTCGAGCAGGTGATCGATTTCGGTGCAGGCAACGAAAGCCATCCGGTCAAAACCCGCCTCAATCAAGCGGCTCCGCGGGTGGCTCATCCTCCCAACGTCAATGTAGCGGTCATCCAACTAGATCCCCAAGGTCGGATGGTGGACCGGGCCTATGTGCTGCTGTCGCGTGATTATCCTAAGGGGCTGATCGTGCCGCTGGAAGCGGACAGGGGAGCCGGCAGTGTGCGGTTTCTGCGCTGGAATATTGAAAGGTCGGATGGCGGAACGTTTGGTGCCGACGGCGCGCGACTTTCCACCAAGGGCTGGGAGGATGGTCCGGCGCTGACAGCGCAAGAGGACCTTTTGTCCGGCCGACCTTCGGCCCCTTATCGATTCATGGCTCCCTATCCAGCATCGCTGTTCAAGAGTCTGATCGCCTTTCATCTCATGCGGATGGTGGATGCCGGAAAGATTACTCTCGACCGGCAATATGAGTATGCTGTGTCTGGAGCGGCCCCTGAGAGGCGGCGGGTCCGTGATTGGATCGAGCCCATGATTACCGTCTCGGACAATCATGCCACAAGCGCCATGCTGAAGCTCCTGCATGACTTTAAGGAGATCGAAGCGCTCAATCGCCAGTTCAGGGACTGGAATCTGGGCACGTTGCAGATTGAATCAACCAATCCGCTCGATGGCCGCGGCTGGCGGACGGACCGTATCACCATGACGGCTTATGATGCGGTCCGGCTGTTCTGGCTGATCGATGGAGGTGCGGGCGTGCTATGGCGCGGAGCGGATGGCAGGCCGGTGTCCGCCGACGTCCTTTCAGACTCCTCGCGTTTTTTTCTAAAGCAGCTTCTGTTGGATCAAGGGTTCAATGATGTTCTGAGCACGGCAAATTTTCCCGGCGCTCCGCATGTGGCTCCGGGCATTCCACACGGAGTTCCCGAGCGGTGGATTAACCCGACCAACGGTCACGTTTATCTCGAGGGAACCGATTTCGGGGTGGATGTTCGCGAATCCAACCGGCGGGCGGAAGTGACTTTTGCTCACAAGACCGGCCTGACCTTCAACTATGCTTCGGATGCCGGTATTGTGAGGTCGCTGCCCGGCCAGCGCTACCGGCACTATGTCATCGCTCTCATCGCCAATCTGGGGCACCGCTATGCGGATGAAGTGTTTGCTTTGCGAAAGACCTTTCCTGCGTTTGATGCGGTGTCGCCGCTGGCCTACACGCAGCGGATTCCCGGGTTGGGTCGGGCTGTGGACGAAGCCCTCTGCAAACTCTCCGCCGCACGAATAAATCCTTGAATCATGCCGAACCGACACAAGCCGAAACGACTTCGCCATGGAGACCCCGTTGGGGCGGTGGCTCCGGCCAGTGCCCCGCCCGATCCCTCCTCGATTGATGCGGCCGTCCCCGCTCTGGACGGGTTCGGGTTCAAGCCGGCACTGGCAAAAAATATCCGCACCCAACACGGCTTTCTGGCCAAAACCGATCGGGAGCGGGCCGTCGATCTGATGCAGAGGTTCTGCGACAGGCGGGTGCGAACCATCTTCTGTCTGCGCGGCGGCTACGGTTCGGCAAGGACCCCGGGCCGGCTGGACTATGACCTCATTGCGGAAAATCCCAAGCTGCTGTGCGGCTGCAGCCACATTACCTCTCTGCATTGCGCGTTGTTGCATAACCTGAATCTTGCGACCCTCAACAGGCCGACGCTGAGCGGGGCGCTGGCCGATCCGCAGGTTCCCGCCTTCACACGCAATTCCTTTTTCCGGAATACAATCGAACCCATCCCGGCCGGAAGCGTCTGTGCAAGCTCTGAGGGCGAGACCATTTCAGTGTTGCGCGGCGGCAAGGCCATGGGCCGGTTGGCGGGAGGCTATCTCTGCTTGATCTGCGCAAGTCTTGCCACCCCCTTCGCACCCAGCTTACGGGAAACGATTCTTTTCCTGGAGGAAGTCGGAAACAAACCGTATCGGATGGATCGGATGCCGGGGCATTTGTTAAACAACGGCATCCTCAATCAGGTGGCCGGTGTGGAGATTGGGATTAACCATGACTGTCATGACTCGTCAGCCCGGGCGGGAGGAGAGTTTCGCCAGTCAGCACGGGATGTGATCTGCGAGCGCCTTGGCGGATTGAGTGTGCCCGTGGTCATGGGGCTGCCATCCGGCCACGTGGCGCCGAAAGCAACCATCCCCCTCGGGGTCAAAGGGGAGTTCGATGCGGATCGTGGCGACCTGATGATCCAGGAATCTGCGTTGAACTAATCTTGATTTATGCTCACAGGAAGACGTTTTATCCGGTGTAAGAGACAGGGTCAGGGTTCCAGCCCGTGGTCCCTCCTTCTGCTCGCAGCATTCGTCGCCTTGCTGTCTCCTGCGCCCACCTTTGCCGCTGACACCAACATTGCGCTTGCCACCCGGCAGCTGGCTCAGGCCATGACATCGTATCTGTCCCAACCCCGATTTGATTCCGCCATATGGGGTATTAAAGTCGTCTCGCTGGATACCGGCCAGACACTGTTTGAGAATCATGCAGACCGGTTGATGAGTCCGGCATCGAACAGCAAGCTCTACACCGGAGCCCTTGGGCTGGATCGTCTGGGGGGCGGCCACCGGATTTCCACACCGGTTTATGCGGTCGGAACCGTGGGTCGCTCCGGTGACCTGCGCGGTGATCTGGTTGTTGTGGGCCGGGGCGATCCGAGCTGGCATGCGCGTCGAGCAGGAACAAACTTCTGGGACCTTTTTGAGCCCTTTGTGCAAGTCTTAAAACGTTCCGGCGTCCGTCGTGTCCACGGTGATCTTATTGCGGATGCCACCTGGTTTCGAGGCAAGCCAACGGGCTCGAGTTGGACTATCGACGATTTGCGGGACGCAGAGGTGGGACATGTCTGCGCGCTGACGCTAAACGACAATCTAACCACGATCCGGATTGCCGCGGGCAGGGTGCCTGGAGTCGCATGCGAACTTACGACGCTTCATCCCGGCACCGGTTTGATTTTCAGCAATCACACCGTGACCGTTGCGAGCAATCAGGTGGGCCGGTTGGAAACGTTTCAACCCGCGGGCAGCGGTGTCGTCTCCGTCCTCGGGCAATGGCCCGTCGGGGCGGATCCGCGGCTTCTCGATGTGGTGGTTCCATTACCAGCGGACTGGTTCGCGGCTGCTTTAAAGGCGGCGCTTAAACGGCGTGGAATCACGGTGGCAGGCCGGGCATATGGCGTGGTTTGGCCGCAGTCGGCGCAATGGTCCCGGTCCTCCGCGCTCAAGCTCGGGGAGGTGCTCTCGCCGCCGGTGGCTGACCTGGTGCGCGATTTCATGAAGCCCTCTCAAAATCTGGAGACCGACCTTTTGCTGGCGGATGTGGGAGAAACTGCCCGGGCCGACCGCAGTCTGCCCGGCCCGACCTCGGAAGATGCCGGCCTGGTCGAGCTACGCGCATTTCTATCATCCATGGGGGCACCCGTTGCCGATCTCCATTTTGATGAGGGCTCCGGCCTGTCTAGAAACAACCTGACGACGGCCAATCTGACAGTGGCCCTGTTGCAGTCGATGTCCCGGCATCGGGAGTCTGCTGCCTTTCTCGATTCCCTGCCGGTGGCCGGGGTGGACGGGTCGCTGCGCTTCCGTTTCCGCGACACGGCGGCGGCAGGGAACCTCAGAGCTAAAACCGGGACCTTGCGATGGTCTCATGCCCTGTCGGGCTATCTCGCCTCGGCTTGCGGCGAAAGGTTGGCTTTCTGCATCATGCTGAACCGCTATTTTTCTGGAACGTCGCGCAGCGGGCACGATGAGATCGATCCCCTTGTCCTCATGCTGGCAGACTTCCGGGGGCGCTCCGACCAATCGCCCTAACCTTCCGATAAAGTGCACTGCGCATGAATCAACCTTGTCTCTTTATTGCAGCCCTGGCAGTCCTCATAGCCGGGTGCCATACCATGTCTCCGCACAAATCCATCTCAGCCCCGCAGGTGAAGCCGGGTGTCGAAGTTCTTTTTGAAAAGCATCTGGATCTGATCCGCGGCAAACGGGTGGGGCTGATCACCAATCCGACGGGGGTGGACAATCGCTTGGAAAGCAGCATCGAACGGTTCCGCTCTCAACCGGAAGTCAAGTTGGTGGCGCTCTACGGCCCCGAGCACGGCGTCCGCGGAAATGCCCAGGCCGGCGAATACGTGCCTTTCTATTTCGACGACCATTTCCAGTTGCCAGTGTTCAGCCTTTATGGGCAGACCAGCAAGCCGCCGGCGGATATGATGACCAACATCGACCATTACATGCGGTCATTTGATATCCGGCATGAAGGGAAGCAGGTGGAGTCCGGAATGATGAGGTCCGTGGAGTTAATGGTTTTTGATCTGCAGGATGCGGGCACGCGGGTTTACACCTACATCGCAACGATGGCGTATGCGATGCAGGCGGCGGCCGAGGCGGACATTCCCTTTGTCGTTCTAGACCGGCCGAATCCCATCGGCGGGGAGATTCTGGAGGGGCCGCTGCTGGAATTTCCCCGGCACAGTTCGTTTATCGGGCTGTATCCGATTCCGTTACGGCATGGCATGACTTCAGGTGAGCTGGCGCGATTATTCAATGACAGGTTTCTGCCGAAAAAAGTGAAGCTGATCGTAGTGCCGATGGAAAACTGGAAGCGGGAGCAGTGGTTTGATGAGACATCGCTGCCATGGGTGCTGCCATCGCCCAACCTGCCCACGCTGGAGTCAGCCACGGTTTATCCCGGCCAGGTCATTTTGGAGGGGACCAATCTTTCGGAAGGCCGGGGAACGACCAGGCCCTTTGAGATATTCGGCGCTCCTTGGCTGGACGGCTTTCTGCTGGCCAGGGAACTTAACGCCTTAAATCTTCCCGGGGTCGTGTTTCGCGAAATCTGGTTCACGCCCTCCTTCTCCAAATTCCAGGGCGAGCGTTGCGGCGGATGTCAGCTTCATGTCACCAATCGCGCGGCTTATCGGCCCGTGGCGACGACGCTCGCCGTTTTGGCGGCGGTGAGAAAGCAGCCGGGTTCGCGGTTGGAACTGCATGCCGACTATTTCGACAAGGTCATGGGGACCTGTGCGGTGAGGGAGGCGTTGGAGCGGGGCCAAACGGCCGGGAGAATTGTGGAAGGGTTTGCGCCGGGGCTGGCAGCATTTGAAAAACTGCGGGCCCCCTACCTACTCTATCCCTGACAAGATTCCCACGGGTTTTGCCATTCATCGCATTCTGCTCATCTTTTGAAGGTGGCCGCCACACCACACCTGCTGTGATGCTTCTGGCGCATCGCGGAGACGCGCAGCTATCGGCGTCTGTGCGGATCTATGTCCCGGAGTTGAGCGGCGGTGTCGGTGATCGGGTGGCGGTTTGGTCCAGCTGCTTCAAGGCTTTCAACGCGGGCTGATGCGCAAGCCATGCGTCTCGGTGGCGCCGGAAAAGGAAAGTAATCCGCCCCGGGCTGTCACTCCCGCGAACGGGTCGTTTGTGATCAGAAGGTTTCCATCGATGTCCAGATAGTCGGTGAGTGCGGCCAGATGGGCTGCCGCAGTGATGAGGACGCTGGTTTCTATCATGCACCCGATCATGGTTTTGAGCCCGGCCTTGCGCGCGGCCTGGAGTGTTTCATACGCCATGCTGACACCGCCGGTTTTGACCAGTTTCACATTGATCCCATGAAAGCATTCGGCGCAGCGGGGGATATCGCGGACGGTATGGCAAGACTCGTCTGCAAAGAGAGGCAGGGGCGAACGCTCCTTGAGCCACCCCAGATCGGCGGTGGAGGCGGAGCGGTGAAGGGGTTGTTCCACGAACTGAATGCGGCCGTCACGGGCAAGCCATTCGAGCCCGCGGAGGGCCTCTTCCTTGTTGCTCCAGCCTTCGTTGGCATCGACACGAACCGGTTTTCGCGGCGCAACCGATCGGAGTGAAGCGAGGTTTTCATGGTCCTGACGATCGCCTATTTTAAGTTTAAGCACGGGGAATCCAGAGGCTTCCAGCACCTTTCTGCGCACCAGCTCCGGAGCATCGATGCCAATGCTGAAAGAGGTGACGTGATGGTCCTCCTTGAAATCCAGACCCAGAAAGCGATGCAGGGGCAGACCGGCTCGCCGGGCTGCGCCGTCCAACATGGCCACGTTCAAGGCGCAACGGGCCGCCATCGGCAGGTCATGGATTGTCGAGAGATAATCCATGCCTGCCGCCACGTCGGCGAAACTAAGCTGCCGGGGATCGACGCGCTGAGCAAAGGCTGCAAGGACGCCTGCCACGGACTCGCCGTAGAGGGAAGAGGGAGCGGCCTCGCCGATTGCCGTCATACCATCGGAGTCGGTCAATCTGACGATCACTGTGCGCCGGAGTGAGGAAGCGGGCGCGCCGGCGATTTTCCAGGGGTTCGCCATGTGGAGTTCACAGGCTTGAGCATCAAGTTGCACCGGCAGACATTGAAATTGCACATTCCGGTTGTCAATCCGATTGATTGAGTCCTGAGCCACCGGAATATTTGAAGGGCGGATGTTGAAAGGTTGCGACCCGCGAAAGAATGGGGTTTTATCCCACCCGGACACTCGATTTTTTATGAACGCAGGATCTATTTTTGCCGGTCTCGCGATGGCTTGGTTGGTGGCCGGCTGCAGAATCCCGTTTCCCGCCGGGCAGGAGGTGCGGAGGGGAGGCGATGAGATTGTCGCCGCCGGCCGTTTTTTTCACACCGGCACGCCGGTGGTGCTGTGGATGGATCCCGGCGGGTATGACGGCTATCGGGTGGAACGGCGTTTTTCGCCATTGGAAAAATCGAACTGGTCGGATTCCCGCGCAGAGGTGGCCACCCTGAGGACTCCCAACCGATATGGACTACGCCAGAAAAGGTTGACGGAATCCCAGGTGGAATCAGTGCGCGGGGGAGGGTGGGATCTCCCGCTGCTGCAGAGCGTGGTGGATCAGTTTGTGATTCACTTTGATGCGTGTGGCACCAGCCGGACCTGTTTTCGCGTCCTTCATGACGACCGTGATTTGAGCGTTCATTTCCTTCTCGATCTCGACGGCACAGTCTATCAGACACTGGATTTAAAGGAATGCGCCTGGCACGCAACCACCTCCAATGATCGTTCCATCGGGATCGAGATTGCGAATATTGGCGCCTATCCTGCCGGCGGGCGGAATCCTTTCCCGGAGTGGTATCAAACCAATCGGCAGGGAGAGCTGGAGATCACATTGCCTGCCCGGTTCGGGGATGGGGGGATTCGCGCTTCCGGGTTTGTAGGGCATCCGGCCAGGCAACAACCCGTGCGGGGCATGGTTCAGGGCCGGGAGCTGATTCAATACGATTTCACGCCGGAACAGTATGCGGCGCTGACGCGTTTGACGGCAGCACTATGCCGCGTTTTTCCAAGGTTGCAATGCCGCTATCCGGTGGACTCACAAGGCAGGTTGGTAGCCCATAAACTGGCCGACGACCAATTGAAAGCGTATCAGGGTGTTCTTGGGCATTATCATGTGCAGACCAACAAGGATGATCCGGGTCCGGCCTTCGACTGGGATCAGGTGATCGGTGGGGCCGCGACGATTTTGGAGTGTCAAACCGAGCCGTGCCTGAGTCCCCGAGCCAGGGAAAATCACAGGCCTGCTATCCGATCCCGGAAGGAATGAAGGTGAGGCCGGTTCACGCACTCTTCTAAAGGGGCTTGGTTTTCCAGCGCGGCAGGATTTCTTTCAAGGGAGGCCAGTCGGGCAGATGGGTGATGTTGGTCGCGTTCCACGTTGTGACCAGCCAGCCGATAATCTCCCGGTTCGTTTGCGCCATGGAAAAGTCGCTGAATGCGGCTGCGGCCTTCAGCGGCATGAAGCCGGAAGGCCAAACCCGGAACCCGTGCGCGGCGAGAAAGGGCACGGAGGGATAGGCCGGTCTTTGCTCGTAATGCCAATCGCAGAGAATCACGTTCTTGGGAATCCAATCGAGTGCCGCGCTCAGATCATTTCCGGCATTGTCGTATTTGGAATGTCCCTGAAACTTCACTCCGATGAGCCGGTCGGCCCACATGAGCATTTGCAGATGCCGTTCGCCGACAATATGTCCGTGCAGTGCATTCACCTGACGTGCGAAGAGCCGGGCAGGATTCTTGCCACGACAGCGATCGCACTCGCCCAGCCCTCCTAAATACACTTCATCCATTCCCACATGCACCGCATCGGCTCGGAAGACATCAGCCAGTTCATCAATCAGGGAGAAAATCAGGGCATCCAGCCCGGGGGCCTGAGGGCACCATTCAAGGCAATAGACTGAGGGGTTAGTGAGCGCGAGCGAAGGGGCTTCGTTGAATTCAGGATGCATTCTGAGCAGGGGCTCGATGCGGCGTCCAAAAGACTGGTGCCCGAGGCAATTGAACTCGGGGATCAACCGGATGCCGCAGCGGGCGGCATGGTCTGCCAGGCTTGAGGCGGCTGATCGGGTGATGAAATGGGGGTTGCGAAGCTCGGGGTGTTGCAGGAATTCAAAGCTGTAATTCACCTCGGCAACAATCGTATTCACGCCGTTCTGCGCGAGTCGTGGCAGTGTGTCCTCCAATTCCTTTGCTGCCTCCTTCCGATCGAGCCAGACATGCAGCCCGCGCCAAGGGGAGGCCTGCATCGGGGAGGAGACCGGCGATGCGGGTTGGGACCAAAGGCTTTGCTCCCGGCCGAGATAGGCAGCCAATATCAGCGCGAAGGCGTAACGGGTTGCTCTGGGGCTCCACTGTCGCCGGAGCATTCGGGGGTAGGGATTCATCTGCAGATCGGATTGAGGGCGGGCTTACTTGTGGAGGTATTTGGCGACGGCCTCCCCGCGCGAATGGACGTGGAGCTTTCCGTAGATGCCTTTGATATGCATGCGGACGGTGTCGATGCTCAGGGAAAGGGCGTGTGCGATTTCTTTGTAGGCGATGCCTTCGGCCAGACGCTCGAGAACCTCCCGCTCGCGTCTGGAGAGTTTCTCCAGCTCATTGTCGGCCGCGCCCCGCAGGTTGAAGTATTGCACCACCTTCCGCGCAATGTGCCCGCTCATCGGAGAATTGCCCTTATGCACGTTGGAGATGGCCTCGATGATTTCACCCAGAGGGGTGCGCTTGAGCAGGTAGCCGCTGGCTCCCGCAAGCAGGGAGTTGAAAATCTTGTCGCTGTCCTCGAAGACGGTGAGCATCAGAATTTGCAACGCCGGATGCGATTGTTTGATCTTCCGGACACACTCGATGCCGTTCATTCTGGGGAGGTTGATGTCCACCAGAATGACCTCAGGTAATTCCAGGGGAATATGTGAGAGTGCGTCCTCCGCATTCCGATAGGCCTTGACGAGGGTGAAGCCCGGAGTCTGACGTATCTGGGTTGAGAGGTTCTCCCGAATCCAGTCGTCGTCTTCAATAATGGAAACTTTTATGGGCATGGTCGGCGCGATCTGTCGTGAGTATTGCCACGCATCTGGATCAATTCAATCTCCACAAACATGTGTGTCGGCCCTTCTCTATCACCTCCACAAGCCCCGGATTTTCAAGGTGAGTTTTGTTCCGGCACCAGATCGGGTTTCCAGCTGAAGCTGGCCTCCGACCTCCTTGAGACGCTGCCGCATGTTGATGAGTCCGTTCCCGATCTTGGCCGGGGTGGAATCCGGCATGCCCCGGCCGTTGTCACTGATGCTCAACGTTATCCAGTCCCCGGTTACAGCCAGGGCGACGCGGGCCTCGGTGGCCTGGGCATGTTTAAGAATATTGTTCAGCGCCTCCTTCACGGCCATGAAGAGGTGATGTCGCTCCCGGGTGGAGATTCTGTGTGAGGGGAGCTCCGGAGGCAGATCAAGCAGGCAGCGGATGCCGGTGTCCTGGAAATAATCCTCCGCATAGTGGAATATGTAGTTCGCCAAATTCTCCAGCGTGTCGTTGCGCGGATTAATGGTCCAGACGATTTCATCCATGGCGAGAGTGATGTCGCGGATGGTTGCGGAGATGTTTTCCACATGTCGTTTGGCGGGGTTATTCGCGGAGGTCTGCCCGTTCAGGGACTCGGTGACCATGGCAACCTTGGTCAGGCGCGATCCAACATCATCGTGCAGGTCTGATGCGATTTGGATTCTAAGTTGTTCGATCTCGCGGAGCCGCGCGATGCGGAAGCGATAGAAAGCGACGATGAGGAGTCCAGCCAGGAGGGCGACGGCGGGGTTGAACCACCAGGTTTGCCAGAAATAGGATTGGACGCGGATGGGCAGGGATTGACCAGCGGCGGACCAGACTCCGTCGTTGTTACACGCTTGGAGTCGAAACAGGTAGTTGCCCGGACGTATCATGTGGTAATTGGCCACCCGCCGCCGACCGGCGCTGACCCAGTCGGTGTCGATTCCCTCGAGTCGATATTTGAAACTGTTTTTCTCGGGGAGCTGGAAGCTCAAGGCGGTGTAGTGGATTTCAATCTCGCGGGTGCCTGCGGGGATGGTGAGCGGCCCCGCCGTTTCGAGTGGTGGGGAAGCCGGGCGGAGAAGTTCGCGGTCGGCATAGACCTCTTCAATGGCCAGGGGCGGGGGGAGCATGTTGGTTTTGATGCGCGGTTCCACCGCCATGGGTCCGCGAATGGTGGCGAACCATAGCCGCCCATCCGCCCCCTTCCAGCCGCCCGGCTTGGCAATGCCATTGCATTGAGCCGTGTCCATCCCGTCCTCACGGCCAAACGCAGTGCAGCCCAGACGCGGAATCCTCCCCAGGTCCAGATCCTCCAGTTGCCGGCGGGGGAGTGAGAAAACACCCTTGCGGCAACTCATCCACAGCGTCTGGTAGTCGTCTTCAAGAATATCAAAGATTTCATTGCTAAAGAGGCCTTCCCTCATGGTATAGGCCTTGATCTGTCCTTTGCGATAGCGGTTGAGGCCTCCCCCCTTGGTGCCGATCCAGAGATCATGTTTTGAATCCTCATGAATGGCGCTCACGGAGTTATGCGACAGTCCCTGGCGGGTGCTGATCGTGTCCAGCCAATGATCGCGCGACCAGCGGCTGATACCGCCGCTCGTGCCGACCCAAAGGATCCGGTTGCTGTCCTCGAAGAGTGTGGTGACGTTATCGCCTGCCAATCCATTGGTGGTGGCGTAGGTCTTAGCCAGTGAATTCTCGAGCACCAGCAAGCCTTTACCTGTGCCCAGCCACAGGCGTCCTTGGTCATCCTCATAAATGGTATGGATGGGAGCATTGTTCAGTTTCAGTCGGTTGGTGAAAATGTTTTTAAATTCGGCGTTCAGTTTGTTCAGTCCTCGTCCCAGATCCATTCCAACCCACAATCCGCCATCCCGGCTGTTCTGGAGCGACATGACGGAATCGTCGGTCAATCCGTTGGTGCTGTGTATTTGCGTGATGGTTTTTCCGCTGATGCGGCTGAGCCCACCCAACCAGCTGGCGGCCCAGATTGCGCCGGTGGCATCTTCGCAAATTGAGATCGTATCGTTGGCGGCCAATCCCTGTTGGGTTGTAAAGTTCATGAAGCGGGCCGGGGTAAGGCGATAGAGCCCATCCCGGCCCCCTAGCCAGATGTTTGCCTCACTATCTTCAAAGAGGGTGTAGATCAGATCCCCGGTTTCCGGCTGGTGCAGCGGCCACTCGACGATTTCGTCTCCTATCAAGCGCACAACGCCCCGGTAGGTTCCCACCCACTGCTGGCCCGAACTGTCCTGCATCAGGCTGGAGACCACCTGCTGCCTTAGGCTGGTGCTTTTAATCACGGGCGCGAGGGAGTCGGCCGCGAAGTAGCGCAAGCCTCCTGAGCCTCCTATCCACACGTTGCCTTCCCGATCCGCACAGGTCGCTTTGAGCGGATAGGTGATGGGCCCCGGCCCGAAGTTGTCCCGGCTAAGGTGCCCGGCGGGATTCAAGCTCCAGAGTCCTCCTCGGGTTGCAATTCTTAGGATGCCCTTTGAGTCTTCGCATAAGGCACTAATCGAGGGATCTCCCAACGGCGCATCCGCATGAAACGGTTGCAGATCTACATTTCGCCAGCGGGCCAAACCCTGATCGGTGCCGATCCAGAGGATTCCTGTCTTGGCTATTAAAAGACAACGGATTTCGTTTCCAGGCAGACCGTTGGTTGATGTGAAGTGGTCGTAGTGCCCTTCATGGAGCCGCCAGAGTCCATTCGCTGTGGTGCCAATCCAGAGGCTCCCATCGTATGCGGCCTTCAGGCTGCTGATGGGGCAGTGACGCAACAGACGCCCTGCCTGCCCACCCAGCTCAGTAAAGCGAATGCCATCAAAACGAACCAATCCATCCTCGGTGCCCACCCATAAAAAGCCATCGGGGGTCTGGGTAATGGCATGAACGGAGTTCTGGGGAAGGCCGTCATCGGTTTGCCAGACCCGATAGTTATACTGGATCGGGGCTTGGAGGGAGGCCACAGCGGAAGGAAGCGGCGCGGCGACGACCAGCAGCAGTAGGAAAGCGCTAAGGAGCTGCATGTAATGGCTTATCATCCACTGAGCTTCCGCTTCGGCATGGAGTGGACCACTCTGAATCGGGCTGTGATCAGGGGTGTAACGAGACATCCGTGTCTGTCAGGCCGGTCCGGGTTCACATGAATATGTCTTCGGGGGATGGTGCATTTTAGTTGCCAGCTTACGAGGCTCAGGCTTAAAAATAGATCTTATGGACAGAAGCTTGTCAAGCAAGGCCTCTACTCCGGTTCGACGCACTGAATCATTGCGCCTCTCCGCTGCGCTTGATCGTCCCGGGTATGCCTTTCTCCCCAAGTGTCCCCCACCCCGCAAATCGGTTGGGTTCACCTTGATCGAGTTGCTGGTGGTCATTGCGATTATTGCCATTCTGGCCGCCATGCTGCTGCCGGCTTTGGCAAAGGCCAAATCAAAGGCCCTTACGACCAACTGCCTTAGTAATACCAAGCAGCTCACTTTGGCTTGGATGCTCTACTCCGTGGACAATCAGGGGCGACTCGTCAATAACTACACCAAGGGCAATGGATCGTGTGGGACCGCAGCTTGGGTGACGGGCGGCTCTGTTCTGGGACTGGGCACCTGGACAGGAAATCCCCAGACCGATCCCACCAACCACTCCATCACTTACGGCAAACTATTCGATTATAACAAATCAACCGGCATCTACCGTTGTCCGGGCGATCGCTCGACCGTGGTGAGCACCGGTGGACCGCGCTGCCGAAGCTACTCCATGAGCACAGGGTTGAACTGGATCGATGAGGGCGGCGGCGGAACTCCTGCCATAGCTAAGGAATCCGCCATCGTCAACCCGGGCTCCTCCAAGGCTTCGGTGTTTCTGGATGAAAAAGAGGACAGCATCGACAACAACGCATTGGGCATATGGCCGCCCAGTTTTGGCCAGTATGGTTACTGGAATGTGCCCGCCTCCACCCGGCATCAGGGCGGCTGCGTTCTTTCTTTTGCCGACGGCCATTCCGAGTTCTGGAAGTGGCTCGATTCCTACATCGCCACCGCCAAGCAGTTCGATCAAACCTCCTCCACCGACCGCGACTACAAGCGCCTTTCTGAAACGGTGCCCGACTGATGACAGGGCCTTTCGAGACTTTCAAGATTCAACCCATTTGCCCCGAATCAGCAGTCACAACCAAACTCAAAATATGATAAACTCCAACTCCCACCCCCTGCCAAACCCCGGATCGGGATCCGTTCTGTTGCGAACTAAACCAGTCCCTGAGTTGCTCCTGTGGACGACGGCTATTCTGCTGTGCCTGTCCGCTTTGAGCTCCCGCGCCCAGACGTATGCCCTGTCCAATGTCTGGACCGTCGCCACCAACGTTGTTGGTGTTAACAACCTCATCGTCAGCGGCGATAACAACCGCAGCCTTGCCTACAACGCCGTTTCAAATCAGGTGCTTGTGGCTGCCAGAGGCGGCGGCTCTCCGGCTCCGGGCATTGAGGTGCTGGACGGCTCCACCGGGGGCTATCTTGGCTTGCTGGATAAAACAGGCATTAGCGGCGGATCCATCGCCGTATTAAGCCAGACTCGAGTGGCAGACGATGGAGTAATCTATGCCGCCAACTGGACCGCGGCCCTTCCCAGCAGTCCGGTTAAACTCTATCGATGGTCGGATTGGCTGAGTATTCCCACCACGGCCTACTCCGGCAATGCTGTTTCCAACACCGCCACCGCAGGTGGATTCTCCGTCTACGGCAATAATCGTGTGGGGGATACCATGGCAATCCGGGGAAGCGGAACGGACACGAAAATCCTACTCCCAGTGGCAACTTCCGGCAATGTTGTCACCACAAACCTGATTCTCTTCACCACTGCGGATGGCACCAATTTCAGCCCGCATATTCTGGCAGTGACAGGTTTCGCGGCTTCATCGAGCGGTATTCTGGGTGCGACCTTCTACACCAATAACACCTTCCTGCTGCGCCTCGGTGGTAGTGCAGGCAACAATGGTCTGCTGATGCAGTATCCGGCGAACATTGACAGTCTGGGAGCAGGTCCGATCGCGGCCTCGCAGATCGGATCCTTCTCCCTGCCCGGCGTTTTGAGCACAACGGCGTTTATTGACTACAAGGCCACCGGCCAAGGCGGTTTACTGGCTCTTGTCAGCCCCCAGAACGCCGGCGGTGTGAGTGCGTCTCATCAGGTTGCGCTCTATGTGGATCCTGTCCTCGGTAATGGTGGATGTCCGGTGCTCCAGGCAACCACAAACTATGCCCATCTGCAAAGTAACGGAAATCTCGCGGGTGCTGTTGCACTGGGAGGCTCCTCCTTCAACCAATTCATTTATTCTTTGGATTGCAACAATAGCGTCCGTTGTTCGGCTATTATCACCATTCCTCCTCAGGCACCGTCCATCTCTTCCCAACCCGTGGGTCTGGGCGGCAGTGGAGCCTATGCCCCCTATACGCTCAGCGTCTCGGCCTCCGGCTATTGCCCTCTCGTCTATCAGTGGCAGGCGAGCACGAATAACTCCTCAACGGCATCAACGTTCACTAACATCCCCGGCGCCAACTCCACCACCTATTCCATCCCCGGCGCCTCCACCAATTACTACCGCGTGGTCGTTACCAACTCCATCGCTCCGGCAGCAACCAGCGCCGCCGTTCAAGTAGCTGTCAAGGCGAGCCTGTCCAATGCGGCCGTCACTCAGCTCTGGCGCGTGAATGCGGGATCCACGATCAGCTATCTGGATACCGGAAATAACTGTCGCGGCCTGGCCTATGACACGAACTCCGACCGGCTTGCCGTCGCATATGTCAACAGTGCCGCCGTGAATCTGATTCATGGCACCTATGGCACGAACCTTGGCAGCCTCAGCGTGTCGGGGCTCGCCACAGGCAGCGGCGCTGTCTTTAACATCGATCAGGTGGGCATCGCCGATGACGGTGCCGTCTATGCCTGTAATCTCACGGCTGCTCCCAGCGGATTCCAGAATCCGGTTGTGATCAACCGGTGGAATGGCCCGGTGGTCGCAGCCCCTCCGCTGACAGGCGGCGCGTATAATGGGGTTCCATTCGGCACCGGAGAGCGCTACGGCGACAATATGGCTGTTCGCGGCGCCGGCGCTAATACCCAGATCCTTCTTCCTTCCAGCACATCGCCGATCTCGGGCGTCGGTCCCGGCACCAATGTGCTTCTCTTCACGACACTGGATGGCACGAACTTCACCGTCACAGTGCTCGGTGTGTCGGGTGCCCCGGCCGGATTCGCCAACCAGGGCATTGCTTTTGGTGATGGAAACACCTTTTGGGCCAAGAATCAGAACGGCAATCTCTATCAGATCTCGTTCGATCCCTCCACCGGTGCTGCCAGCGTGCTGTTTAATTATAGCGCTGTGCCTTCCGGAACCATGGGGCTTGCGGTCGATCCGGCTCTCTCCATTCTAGCCACCATTGCCCAGAACAGCACGCCCGATGACGTTCAGCTCTTCCAGTTGACAGGAGGCGCCGCTCCCCCCGTGCTCTTCCATCAAGCCCTTATGTCAAACAATGCCAATGCAAATGCCAACGCCGCCATTGCGATGAAGAACAAGAGACTTTATGCGCTGGATGTGAACAACGGCATTTTGGCGCTCTCTTACAACGTTCCTGTGGCGACCCCGCCCACGATTGCAACGCCTCCTTCTTCCACCACGGCCTATTCCAGTGCGGCGGCATATTTCTCCGTGGCCGCTTCCGGCACCCTGACCCTCAACTACCAATGGCGCTCAAATGGCGTTGCCATCCCCGGAGCGATCGACACCACCTACATTCTCGCGAATCCCTCCCTCAGTGCCAATGGGGCGTTGATTGATGTGGTGGTGCAGAACACCGCCGGAGTGGTGACCAGTACGCCGCCTGCCGTGCTCACGGTTAAATCCCCGGCATCCAGCCCCACAGCCACCAATCTCTGGAGCATGGCTGCGGGTTCCAATCCCGGCATCCCCACGCTTGACGAGTCCAGCTATTCTGTGCGCGGTCTGGCCTACGACGCCACGCTGGGGCGGCTCCTCGTCGCGGATCATTTCAGCATCTATGCGCTGAACGCCACCAACCAGGCCTATCTCGAGAGCCTCAACACCATCGGTGTCCCGGACGTGGGATTGAGCAGCTGGGTGTTGAGTCAGATACGGGTGGCGGACGATGGTGCCCTCTACGCATGCAACATTCAGGACACTTACTACCGTCCAAATTCCTTCTGCATCACCCGCTGGTCCACATCCGACAGTTCCGCTTCCCTCAGCGCAGCCTGGGGTGGGACCACCGGGGCGGATCCCGGAGTGGGAGACCGTATCGGTGACACCATGGCCATCCGTGGCGCAGGGGCCAACACCCAGATTCTGCTGGGAACGGCCTCTTCAAGCAATGTGGTGCTCTTTACCACGGTCGATGGGCTCACCTTTACTCCGACGGTGATATACGTCACCAACGCGCCCAACGGGTTCTCCTCCGGTGGCGTCGCGTTCGGGCCCGGTGCAAATACCTTCTGGGCCAAGGGCGACACGGGGTATAACTTGCGTCTGGCAACTTTCGATCTGGCTAATCCGGGGGCTGGCTCCGCCACATCCGTTTATACTGCCGGCAGCCAGGTGCCAAGCACTCTTGTTGGATTGGGCTTCGACGCCGCCCGCAATATTCTGGCAGGTGTGAATCTGGACAACACCCCTGACGACCTGCAGCTGTTCCTCACCAGCGGCAATTCGAATGCCCCGTCGTTGATTCATCAGGCGTTTTTTGCATCCAACAACGCCAACATCAATCGCAATGCGGTCGTGGATATCAAGTTCCCCTGGGTGTTCGCGTTGGATGATAACAATGGCATCGTGGCGCTAAACTATGGCAACGGCACCCCGACTGCTCCCGCAGTCACGCTCACGGCCGTATCCCGCGTGTCCGGTGGCTTGTCACTCACCTGGAATAACGTCTTCAGCGGACATGGTTATCAGGTTCAATACAGCACCGCACTAAACCCGTCCGTTTGGGTGAATCTTGGTTCTCCTGTGACCCCTGTCGGAGAAACCGGAACCTATACTGACACCGCGCCCGGTGACACGGCGAGGTTCTATCGCGTCGTCAGTCAGTAACCCGAAACACGTTCACAATCCCGCCGGCGGCCTGACCGTCGGCGGGATTCTTATCATGCAAAAACTCAATCGTCGCAGCTTCCTAGGGAAGACCGCCGCTCTGACTCTCGCGGCTGGAACGCCTTCCTTTCCCTTCATCCGCTCGGTGCGCGCCGGCGAACCCGGCCCGAATGACAAGATCCGTCTCGGGCTGATCGGTTCCGGAGGCCAAGGTCTTGTGGACTTGAAGTGTTTTTTCCTCAATCCGGAGATTGATTGCGCCGTGGTCTGCGATGTGGATGACGCGCAACTAGCCAAGGGCGTTGCGCTTTGCAACGAGCAGCGGGGCAAGCGTCCCGATACCGTAAAGGATTTCCGTCGCGTTCTGGACCGGAAAGACATCGATGTTGTCTTGATCGCCACCCCGGATCACTGGCATGCGATGACCACGGTCATGGCGGCCCAGGCAGGCAAGGATATTTATGTGGAAAAGCCCCTCGCCAAGACGATCGACGAAGGTCATGCCATGGTTGAGGCCGCCAGACGCCATGAGCGTGTGGTTCAGATGGGGTCCCAGTGGCGAAGCTGCGCCCATATCGTCGAGGCGGCGGAGCTGATTCGTTCCGGTAAGCTCGGCAAGGTCAGCATGGCCCGAGGCTGGGCGTATCTCGACTGGTTGCCCAGCCTCGGACATGTGCCCGACACCGCTGCTCCAGCCGGGGTGGACTATGACTTCTGGCTTGGGCCGGCTCCGCTGCGCCCCTTCAACCCGAACCGGTTTCATTTCAACTTCCGTTGGTTCTGGGACTACGGCGGCGGCCTCATGACCGATTGGGGGGTGCACCTGATCAACATGCTCGAGATGGCCATGCCTGCGGACGCTCCCAGAACCGTCTCGTCCTGTGGCGGCAAATTCACTTTCGACGACGATTCCGAAACACCCGATTCACAGGTCACGGTCTATGAATTTCCAACCTATCAGCTCGTCTGGGAGCACCGGGCTGGATTAAACAACGGCTTGAACGGCCGTTCCTGGGGCGTGGAATGGAATGGCACCGAGGGAACTATCATCCTTGACGATTCCGGTTACGAAATCCTCACCGAGAGGAAAAGGGCTAATCTCGAATCAGGCCGCAGGAAAGGCCTCGGCGATCCGCGTCCGGCGCATGTCCGGAATTTTCTGGATTGCGTGAAATCGAGGCTCCAGCCGGTTCTCAACCTGGAGGCAGGCCAGCGTGTTTCCACCCTCGCGCACCTCGGCAACATCGCCTACCGGACCGGCCGCAAAATCGTCTGGGACGGGGTGAATGAAAAGATTGTCGGCGATCCTGGAGCGGATAAGCTCGTTGGCGTGAAATACAGAAAACCCTGGCATCTTCCCTACACGCGCCGGGGCTGATCCACAAATCCATTAAGAGCCATGCAAACCAATTCGAACTTAGACCGCCGTCGCTTTATCAAACTCACCGCTGCCAGCCTTGGCACCGCCTCGCTGGGATTGTCCGGCTGCGTTGCCGGCAAGGCCAAGCATGCCAAAATCCCCGTCGGCCTGGAGCTGTATTCCGTCCGCAACGAATGCAAGGCGGACTTTCCAAGAACCATGGCTGCCGTGGCGCAGATGGGATATAAGGGGGTGGAGTTTGCCGGCTACTGGGGGCGCACGGCAGGCGAAGTCCGGAAGATGCTTGATGAGAACGGGCTGGTCGCCTGCGGCACTCATACCCAATACGCAGACCTCCAGCCGGCCAAGCTGGAGGCCACCCTTGAATTCAATCACATCATCGGCAACAAGTTTGTCATCTGTCCCTACATGACCGGCAAGACGCGTCAGGAATGGCTGGACAAGGCGGCCGAATTCAATGCCTTGGCCGATAAGTTGCGCCCTTTGGGCATGTCCATTGGCTATCATGCCCATGCCCACGATTTCCATCGTTTCGACGGGGAAACGGCATGGGATCTCTTCTTCGGCAACACCCATCCCGAAGTCATCATGCAGTTGGATACCAGCAACTGCCGTGAGGGTGGAGCGGATCCCGTCGAGGTTCTCAATCGCTATCCGGGCCGAGCCAGAACCATTCACATCAAACCCAATGGCGGTGGCCAGGAAGCTGTGATTGGCGAGGATAAAATCAACTGGGCCGGAGTTTTTGATGTGTGCGAGCACCAAGGTCACACCCAATGGTATGTCGTCGAGCATGAGACCAGCCACCAGCCTGTGGACGCGGTCCGCCGGACTCTGGCAGCTCTGAAGAGGCTCGGAAAAGTTTGAACGGTTCCATGAGCCAGAATCGCGCCCTCGCCCTGGATGCCCTGCGAGGGGTGGCGATTCTGGCCATGCTCCTTTCAGGCCAACTCCCCTTCGGGGGCAATTCCCTGCCTGCTTGGATGTACCATGCCCAGTCCCCCCCTCCGGCCCACCAATGGATTGGAACCCTCCCGGGAATAACCTGGGTGGATCTTGTCTTTCCCGTTTTTCTCTTTTCTCTGGGCGCGTCTATCCCTTTGGCCTTGAGCCGCAGAATGGATCGGTGTGATTCCGTTTGGAGGTGTGGCTTGGGAATAGTGGAGCGGGGATTCCTGCTGGGGTTCTTTGCACTCTTTGTTCAGGCGATCCGCCCTTACACCCTGAGTTCTCATCCTACTGCCGCGGTTTGGTTGCGGGCTCTCGCCGGGTTTCTTCTTTTGTTTCCCATCCTTTCACGCCTGCCTCCGGGCTGGTCTTTACCGCTCAGGCTCCTGATCCGTATCGGTGGCTGGCTTGGCGCTGCGCTTTTTCTGGCCCTTGCCACCTACCCGGATGGCAGCGGATTCAAGCTGACGCGCAGCGACATTATCATCGTCGTGCTTGCCAACATGTCCGTGTTCGGAGCTGTGGTCTGGATGCTGACGCGTCGCCAATGGCTGCCGCGAGCCGGCGTTTTGGGGATCCTCTTGGCAGTCCGGGTCTCAAATATGCCGCAGCCGGTTGAGGGTTGGGTTCACGACCTCTGGAAATTCTCTCCCGCCCCATGGATTTACCAGCTTTACTACCTTCAGTATCTTTGCATCGTCATTCCCGGAACCTTCGCCGGTGATCTGCTGCTGGACTGGCTGCAGGGCCCGGCACCCTCCACGGTTGTCGCAGAGGGGGCAAGAAAGTCTTTCGCGACAGCACTGGTCATGTTTTCATTCGTTCCGCTTCTGCTCTGGGGACTCCAGACCCGCTGCCTCCTTCCGGTGACGCTCCTGTGTCTCTTGCTCTGCGGGGTTGGACTTTGGTTGCTGTCCCGCCCATCCAACCCTGCCGAGCTGCTCCACCGCAGACTCTTTCTTTGGGCTTTGTATTGGCTGGTTTTAGGGCTCTTTTTCGAGCCCTATGAGGGAGGGATCAAAAAAGACCGCGCCACTGTCAGCTACTACTTTGTCACCTCCGGATTGGCTCTTTGCCTGCTGATCGGATTTTCAATCGTGGTGTCGGCATGCCGGAAGGCGCGGTGGTTGGGGTTGCTGATCGAGAACGGGCAGAATCCCATGATCGCCTATGCTGGCATCAACAATTTCATCACCCCCTTGCTTGGCTTGACTGGAGTCAATACGGTTTTGGCCCAGTGGGCCACCACTCCCTGGCTTGGTTTCTGGCGGGCTTTGATGGTGACTCTGCTCATGGCGGCGACAGTTGGATATCTTACCCGGCGCAGGGTCTTCTGGCGCACCTGAATCATGAATACAAATGGAAAGAAACTGGGAAGGCGCGCCTTTCTTCAGCGCATGGGGCTTGCGGCACCGTTGGTCCGCACTGCGCTCACCGGGTCTGCAGCCTTAGCGGCTGTTCCCTCCGAAGCCCGCCCTTTTGCATCCCGTGTCCGCGAAATGTCGGCCTCCTTGGTCGTTCTCGGGGGAGGATTGGGAGGATGCGCAGCTGCGCTGGCTGCGGCGCGAAACGGGCTTGATGTCATTCTGACTGAGGAGACCGACTGGATTGGGGGGCAGCTAACCCAGCAGGCTGTGCCTCCCGACGAGAATAAATGGATTGAAACCTTCGGTGGAACGGGCAGTTATCAGGCGCTGCGAAACGGAATCCGCAATTATTACAAGAGCCACTATCCATTGACCGCGAAGGCCAAGGCCGATCCACTGCTCAACCCGGGCAATTGCTGGGTCTCGCGCATCGGAAGCGAACCCCGGGTCGCGCTTTCTGTGCTCTACCAGATGCTGGCCCCGTATCTGGGAAACGGGCGGATCCGGCTGCTGCTGCGGCACAAGCTGCTGGCGGCTTCCACGCGGGGGGATGAGGTGGAGGCTGTCCGCGTCCGGGATCTGGACACAGGACATGAGGTGGTTTTGCACGGGCGTTTTTTTGCCGATGCCACTGAGCAGGGCGATCTGCTGCCCGCGAGCAAAACTGAATATGTGGTCGGGGCGGAGTCGAACGCACAAACCGGCGAGCCGCATGCGAAAGACCATCCGCAGCCCGACAACCTTCAAGGGTTCACTTTCTGTTTTGCCTTGGACTATCGGCCCGGCGAGGAGCATACCATCCCCCGCCCGGAGCAATATTCCCGCTGGCGGGATGTGATGATGGAAGCGCCGGCGCAGAAGCCCTATCCTCTTCTGAGTTTTGAGGATGCAGGCTCAAAAAAGTTTGGATTCGATCCCCAGCTGCGCAAGGGCTTCTGGACCTATCGCCGCATTGCAGACCGCGATCTTTTCGAGCCGGGATTTTATGAGGGTGATCTCACCATTATCAATTGGCCGCACAATGACTACTCGTTCGGACGGATTTGCGATGTCACCGAGGGGGAGGCCGAGAAGCATCGCATTGCGGCAAAGCAGTTGAGCCTTTCGCTTTGCTATTGGCTGCAAACGTCGGCTCCGCGACCGGATGGAGGGGCAGGATGGAAAGGATTGCGGCTGCGTCCGGATATTGTGGGAACTTCGGATGGTCTGGCCAAGTATCCCTACATCCGCGAGGGCCGCCGCCTTCAGGCCGAGTTCACCGTCTGCGAGCAGCATGTCACAACTTCCGCCCGGATGAGGGAGACGGGCCTCAAGAAGGACTTTGTCCGCGCCACTCCGTTCGCCGATTCGGTCGGGATTGGCAGCTATCACATGGACCTCCATATCACCACACGGGGAGATCATGCCGAGTTTGGCAGCACGCTCCCGTTTCAAATTCCTCTGGGGGCACTCATTCCGCGGCGCGTGGAAAACCTGATCGCAGCATGCAAAAATCCCGGCGTGACCCATCTTACCAACGGGTGTTACCGGCTGCATCCGGTGGAGTGGAATGTAGGTGAAGCCGCCGGCGCCCTGGCCGCGTTTTGTTCGCATCATAAAAAAATGCCGAGGCAGGTGCGCAATGACTCCCGACTGCTGGGGGAATTTCAAGGGCTTCTAACCTCGGACGGAGTCCGGCTGCATTGGCCGGCAGAGGCGGGGGCCATATGACCGGAACATGAGAAGGATCCGGATGAAGGCCAGAATGATTCTGGGTTCGATTCTGCTCTGCAGCAGCCTTGGACTACTGCGCGCTGAGGGGGTGATCGATTCGGATATTTGCATCTACGGAGGCACTTCAGGCGGAGTTGTGGCGGCCGTTGCGGCAGCCCGCTTGGGCAAGAACGCGGTAGTGATTTCGGCAGGTAATCACGTGGGCGGCATGACCGCCAGCGGTCTGGGCGTGACGGACAAGGGCAACACGGCTTCGGTGGGCGGTCTGGCGGCGGAGTTTTATCGCCGGGTCGGCAGAGCTTATGCCTCCACCAATCCTGTCTATTGGTTCGAGCCGCATGTGGCGGAGCAGACGTTTCTTCAAATGCTGTCCGAAGCCGGGGTCCGTCGCTTTACCAACCAGCAGCTGGCTTCCGTAACAGTCTCCAATCGCAGCATCACCCGGATTGTCACCTCGGATGGAACCATCTATCGGGCCAGGGAATTTATAGACGCAAGCTACGAAGGTGATCTCATGGCCATGTCCGGCGTGACCTATACCTGGGGCCGTGAAGGAACCAATGTTTATAACGAATCATTGGCCGGTGTGCACCTCAACAGTCTGCTCTATCGCTGCGATCCGTATGTTGTCCCCGGCAACCCCGCCAGCGGGCTTCTGCCCCTGATCCAACCCGACGCTCCGGGCGCTCCGGGTCAGGGAGATTATCGGGTGCAGACCTACAACTTCCGGCTCTGCCTGACGCAAAATGCCACCAATAAAATTCCAATCATGGCTCCGACAAACTACACAGAGGCTACCTACGAGCTGCTGCATCGATATATCGTCGCCTATATTGCAACGAACGGATCCATTCCGTTGAACCGTATTATTGACGTTCAGACCATCATTCCGAACGGAAAAACAGACATCAATGCCTATGCCGACGTCTCAACCGATTTCATCGGCTATAACTACACCTATCCGACCAATACGCCTGAGGGTCGCGCAGGAATCTGCCGGCAGCATAAGGATTACCTCTCCGGCCTTTTATATTATCTGGGGAACAGCACGAACGTGCCAGTCAACGTTCGCACAAACATGCTGTCTTGGGGGTATGCCAGGGACGAGTTCCAGGATAACAGCGGGTGGCCCTATGGATTATATGTTCGTGAGGCCCGGCGGATGATAGGCGATTATGTCATGCTCCAGCAGGACGCTCAGGGAAGCCGTGTTGCGCCGGATCCCGTGGCTCTTGCCAGCTACACCCTGGACTGCCACCCGGCCGCGCGGTTGGCTCTAAACGGTGTCGCAGTGTGGGAGGGGAGTATCGGAACAGCGGTTCCGTACCCCTATCCCGTCAGCTATCGCTCCATTGTTCCAAAAGCGGGGGAATGTCAGAACCTGTTTTGCACCTTTGCACTCTCCGCCAGCCACGTTGGCTTCGCTTCCGTCCGCATGGAGCCGGTTTTCATGATGACCAGTCAGAGTGCGGCCACTGCAGCCTGCTTTGCCATCGATGACAATGTTGCTGCTCAACAGGTGAATTATGCGAAGCTCGCCGCGCAGCTCCTTGCCGACGGTCAGGTCCTCAAATGGAACCCGGGCCAGAGTGTCAGCACCAACGGCATCCTCTTAACTGTCACATCCGCTTCCGGCATTACTGCGAGTGCCGGCTGGGCATCCGGAGCCAATGCCGGGGGATGGCCTTTGCCTGCGGGAACCTATTGGCATGACGGCAATGCCGGAAAAGGAACCCGCTTCGTTAGATTTAATCCTACCCTTCCCACCAATGTCTACTATGATGTCTATCTCTGGTGGGTTCAGGATCCCAATCGGGCTTCCAATACCCCCGTGGATATCGCAGGTCCAACTTATACCAACACGGTTGCGGTGAACCAGCAGATCAACGGCAGCGCCTGGATCAAGGTGGCATCCAGTAACTATTTCGAGAGCGGAACAGGCGCCAATGTGACCGTTCGGAACGATGGCACCACCGGCTATGTGGTCGCTAATGCAGCGCGCTGGATGCCCCTTGGATCAATCGCTTCAGCAAGTTCCACGGCTTTGCCGGGCATCGGAGTCATTGCCAGCGACCCGGTTGCGGGTGTGTTTGGCACCAACAGTGGCCGGTTCACGTTGGTGTGTCTTGATGGGACCAACCCTGCTCCGCTGACTTTGAACTATTCCATCGGTGGCACTGCCTTGGCCGGCGCGGATTACGCCCCGATTCCCGCCAGCATTTTGCTGGCTGCCGGAATGGTAGCTACCAACCTCTTCGTCACCCCTTTGGGAAACAACCTCACCAGGGATCAGGCCACCGTAACCCTTTCAATATCACCTTCATCCTCTTACACGGTCGGCAACTTCCAAACGGCGGCCGTGACAATTCAGGACCGACCCATCCACAAGTGGTTGCGCGATTCCTTTACCCCCGACGAGTTGAATAATCCGGCTTTGAGCGGAGATGCTGCCGACCCCGATCAGGACGGATTGCCAAATCTACTGGAGTATGCTCTGGGACTTTCCCCTAAAGTGCCTGATCCTTTCCCCTTCAGTACCACCCTCAGAGGTGGTTTTTTGCAGCTTTCATTCCCCTCGGCACCCGCTGCGATTGATGCGGGCGTAAGTGTGGTTGGATTGGATATAGCGACGGGAGCCACAGTCCAGGGAATTTTTTTTCAACAGCCTATGTTCGTTGAGACGTCTAGTAATCGGATGATCTTAATTCAATCTGACCGACCGGTATTAACGAACAGTCCGCTCTTCTTCCGGCTTGAGGCTTGGCGCTACTAAGTCGGGATCTTGCGCACAATACTGAGACCGGACTGCAAAACCGACTTTCATATGCTGCCAGCAGGCGGGAAATCACGCAAACCAATTAGCCCCACTGTTCCAGACGCTAGGTGGCAACGGCCTGCTCCAAAATCTGAGCGCGATCAACCACATGCTCTCTATCGAGGATGCGGCAGCGAGGGTCAGCAACCGGATCAGCGCGAACACTTCCCTGCGGGTCGTCTGCCGTGAGCCGGACCTCAACGCCCGCACCTTCGGCGGTATGCTTGAGAACCAGACGACACCCAACCCGATTAAGCCCTTCGTCGGCCATATGGTGCTGGCGCCAGAAACAAGCCCAGCCTCTTTCTTGGTAGCGGCTGCTGCTGCCGGTAGCCCGGGAGCTTACTGTGTCCCAAAATTTTCTTCAACGTCTGCCGGTGCCTCCACGTCTCCCGGAGGATCTGCCGCCGGCTAACACCCTCCACCAGCACTCTTCTTCGAATCCAGGTCAAGTCATCCATATTCCGATGCATGCTTCGTGGTTAATGAAGATGCCGCACTTTTCAACCGCCGTTTACAAAACGCAGCCCAGAACATTTTGCATAGTATCTGCGCCGGCAAGTGCTCAGCTCAGCTCAAGCGGGCGGAGGAATCGGTTGACGTTTGAGCTGCCTAATCTCCGGTTGCCGCCGCAGCAGGGCATCGCGCTCATCATCCCCGATCCCCGACTGGTTGGCGCGGTGAATCAGGGCCTGAATCTGACGGTCCAGATGCTGGTTGCGCAACCAGGTGGCCACATCGGCGAACTGCTGGGCCGGGTTTTTCAAAGGCCGATCCTCCGCCACGGCGGCGGTCACCAGATTTCGCATCTCAGACGAGTCGCATTCTTCAAGAAAAGAACCCAGGCTGGTCCAGGACTCTTCGCGCTGCATCTCCAAGCGGCGGGCGACCAACTGGCGCACTTGGGCGTGAGCGATCCACTCAGGGTCAAGCCGGGAGACACACCACCCTGCGAACTCCTCGTGCCGGAAAATCAGTTTGAGCAGCCAAGATTCCTGCAGGTTGGGCGGCACGGAGGGAACCTCGACTTGGACCGGCTCATGCGGAGCGGCATGGGCCTGGGCGGGCCGGCCGGGGGCGGCTTTTTTGAATTCGCTGCGGACAGATTCGGGCGAAACGCCCAAGCGCAGAGCGGTTTTCTGGGCGTATTTATCAACCAACACCATATTCCCGGACTTGTGAACCGCCTCGGCCATGCTCCTAAGAATGGCCAGCCGGCCCTTGTCACTTCCAGCGTCGTTGATGACGCAGAGCCGGTTGAGATAATAATCAAAGAACCCGCCGGCGGCCTGAATCAGATTTGCAAACGCCTGACCCCCGTGTTCCTTGATGAAACTATCCGGATCGTGGGGCGCGGGGACCACCGCCACGCGCACCGCCAAGCCGCAAGCCAGCAAATGATCCTGCGAGCGCACGGCCGCGTTTTGACCGGCGGCGTCCGAATCGAAGCACAACACCACCTCGTCCACATATCGTTTAAGGATCCGGGCATGCTGATCGGTCAGGGCGGTGCCCTGGGGTGCGACGATGTTTTGCACGCCAGCCATAAAACAGGCGATGAGGTCCAACTGTCCTTCGCAAACAATGGCCCGGCCCGCATCAAGAATGGCGCGTTTGGATTTGTCCAAGCCGAAGAAGACCTTGCTCTTGGTAAAAATGGGCGTTTCGGGGGAATTCACGTATTTGGCCGCCTTGGCGTCCGCGGACAAAATGCGGCCGCTGAACCCGATCACCCGCCCCTGCTCGTCGCAGATAGGGAACATAAGCCGGCCGCGGAACCGATCGTAAAAATTCCGGGTCTGGGCTCTGAACTCCGGAGCACCGGAAGGAATGTCCGGCCCTTCGGACTTCCGGATGACAAGTCCGGCCTTCTCGACCACTTCCAGTTCATGATGCTTGCCCACGGCCCAGTTGACGGTGTCGTCCCACAGTTCCGGGGCGGCGCCCAGACGGAACAGGCGGATTGCGTCGGCGCCGACGCCGCGGCGGTCCAGATACTCGCGGGCGGGCTGACCGGCCGCCTCGTTGAGAAGGCACTGGTGCCAACGCTGGGCAATCTGCTCGTGGATCTGGAGCAACTGGTCTTTGAGGTGGCGGGATATCTGCTCGCCGGCACCCTGCTCGGATTCAAGGGGGATCTTAGCCCGGTCTGCCAGCCGCTTGACCGCTTCGGGAAAGGTCAGGTTCTCGTATTCCTTGACGAAGGCGAAGACATCCCCGCCCTTCTGGCAGCCGAAGCAATGAAAGATCTGGCGGTTCGGACTGACATTGAAGCTGGGGGACTTCTCCTTGTGAAAGGGGCACAGGGCCACGAAGTTCGCTCCAGCGCGCTTGAGCGGCAGCGCGGAACCGATCACATCCACGATGTCGCTGGCGGCGCGGATCTGCTCGAGAGTGGTCGGGGAAAAGAAGCCGGGCATTGGGTTGTTCCGCTGGGCCGCCTGCCGCGGCCGATTTGGCCTAGGGCAGAACGAACTCTTTTTGCTTGGGTTGACTGAGATCCGGCGCAGTGGACTGGATCAGGAGCGAAGGGAACCGTTTTTTAATCCATGACCCTGCCAGTGATCGCTCGAACACCTGCGCCTGAACGGAGTGGAGGGTAGGAAAAAAACTGCTTCCGTAAACATCATTCTGATAGCGGAGGTGTGCCTTGACCTCGGCAGCGGTATAGGCACGGGCGTTAAGCAGGGCCAACCCGACAACAAGGACGCAGGTGAACCGGACCCCTCCGGCAACCATGCCCAGATAGAATTCGCTGCCACCAAAGAAATCCGTTCCCACCAGTTTGTCCCCGAGCATGCCTTTGATGGCCAGAAAGAGGCCGGCAACAACCAACCCGCTGGCCACATAGGCAAAGAGGTAACTGTAAAGCCGGCTGACCGAGCCGCTCTGGGCCAAAAGCCGCCCCAGCGGCTCGTACATAAAGGCGCAACCAAAAACAATCGCCACCCACTGCAGCATGCCAATCAGCTCCACCGACAAGCCCGCCCGTCGCCCCTGCCTGAGCCCCAACCCTAAAACGAGAAGCAGCACCACATCGAACCAGTTCACCGGTAAACGCCCTGAATTCATAAAGATCCCAGCATCCTGCCATCGGCCGGAGTGGCGGCGGGCTGAAGAAGAAAACTGACGGGTTCCATGTTCAATTGAGGCCGCATTGAACTCTATCGGGTGTGGATGGTCAACCAATCGCGGATCGCCGCGGCTTGCGACAGATGGGGATCAGCCTCCAGCGCCTTGAGGTAATGTTCTCTGGCCCGGGCCGGCTGGCGCAGGTTTTTGGCATAAAGATCGGCCGCCGCCAAGTGCGCCCGGGCCTGACCTGGACTGGTGGACAGAAGCCGCTCCAGTTCATTGGCGGCATCCACAAAAAAACCACCCTGTTTGAGGGCAAGTCCGAAGTAATAACGCGCATCCAGTGAGTCCGGCCGCAACACCAAGGCGGTTTCCAAGGCGTTCAGAGCCTGTGTCAGACGCCCCGCCGAGGTGGCGGCCAGCCCAAGGTCGTAGTAAGCGTCAAAATAAGCCGGGTCCAACTGGATTGCTTGGGCGTAGAATTGCATCGCCTCCGGCAGCCGGGACTCCTGATGCGCCAAGATCCCCTGCTGCAAAACCCGATGCGCCGCGGCAGTATCCCCCGCCACGGCTGGTTTGGGTGCCGCATAAGCGTAGCGCTCGCCGCCCGCAATGGGAACGGTTGCGGGCGGCGAAGACGGCCGGGCGGGTTCGGCTCCGGAACCAGACGGTTCAGAAACGGTTCCAACCCCGCGGGATGCGGGCGGGTTTCCAGCCGCAGCCGGGCGGGACGCGCTGTTGGTCGGGGCATGAGCGGCGGGAGGGGCCTCGTACGGCCGGGGAGTGCCCCCACCCGATTCAACTTGGATTCTTTGGATTGCGGCATTGACCGCCTCCCAGGCGGCGCCTCGAACGGGCAGGGCGAGATAGTCCCGGTATTTTTGCAGAGCCAACTCACGGTTGTTGAGATAGACCTGCGCCACCACTCCCAAATTAAGCAGTGCGGGCGCATAATCTTTTTGCTGGCGCAGCGCGGCCTCGAAATATTGCACCGCCTCGCGGGGCCTGCTTCGCTCCAACCGCGTCAGCCCGATGCCATTGAGGGCTTCGGGGTTCAGGGCGGACAGACGCAGCGCCTCGGTGAAACTGCGCTCGGCGGTAAGCAGCTCGCGCGATTGGGGTTCGACCCGGGCGGAGCGCAACTGGGCCGAACCGAGCTTCAGCCAGCCTTCCACCGCGTTAGGCCGACGCAATGTGTAGGTGGTGAATTCCAACTTGGCCGGATCCATCCGGTTTTGATCCATCCACGCGCACCCCAGATTGTAGTGCGCCTCGAAAAGGTCATGATCCAGAAGCAGCGCGCGCTGATATGCCAGAATGGCACCGGGCAGATCCCCGGAACGATGGCAGGCGATCCCAAGATAGTTCCAAGCCGGAGCATTGGTGGAAAGCAGCTCCGCGGCCCGCCGCAGACAAGGCAGCGCGCCCGCAGTGTCACCCCGATCCAACCGTTTGATGCCGTCCAAAAGGGCGTGCGGACCGGAAGGACTGCACCCTTGCAACAGCAGAACCAGGCCGAGGGAAATCACCGGGATTTTTTCAGCCCAATTTTTTATGGTCAGCATTGCGGCTGGTGGTAACATCCATACCCTGACGTGTCAAGTAACGCACAGTTGAGAGCCCTCTTTTCCGGCTGGATTTTCCCAGCCTGGCTTTGCCTTGCCCTGACCACTCAGCCCGCCCAAGCCCAAGCGTATCCACCCTTTCCCGCCGGTCAGGGCAAGCAGGCGGAGATCTGGGTGGTCGAGGACGCCCAGGCCACCGAAGCTTTCCAGGCCAACCGCGCCCGCGTCCGGCTCATGGTCGACCGGGCCATCACCAACCTCACCTGTCAGACGAGTGTCATCGCCGCGTGGCGCAGCCTGATCCGCACCAACGACACGGTCGGGCTGAAGGTTTTTTCCGAGCCCGGCCCGAACAGCGGCACCCGCCCGGCCGTGGTGGCAGCGGTGATCGAAGGACTGCTGGCCGCCGGACTGCCGGCGGGGCGGATGGTGATCTGGGACAGGCATCTGACGGATTTGCGGCTGGCGGGTTTTTTCGAGTTGGGCCGGGAATTCGGGGTCCGGCTGGCCGGCAGCGCGGAAAGCGGCTACGATGAGGCCAATTTTTATGACACCCCGCTTCTGGGCCGGCTGGTCTGGGGCGATTTAGAATTCGGCAAGAAAACCATCGGCACGGGGCGTAAATCCTTCGTCTCAAAACTCGTCAGCCTCGAACTGACCCGTATCATCAACATCACCCCATTGATGAACCACAACCAGGTGGGTGTCTGCGGCAACCTCTGGAGCTTGGCCATGGGCAGCGTGGACAACATCAACCGGTTCGAGTCCGATCCGGCGCGGCTGCCCGTCGCCGTTCCGGACATTTACAACCTCCCTGGCCTGGGCGACCACGTCGTTCTGAACATCGTTGATGCGCTTGTCTGCCAGTATGAGGGCGGGGAGCGAAGCCTTTTGCATTACTCGGTGCCCCTCAACCAGTTGCGCTTTAGCCGTGATCCGGTGGCTCTGGACGTCACATCGATTGCGGAACTCAACCGCCAGCGCCGGATCGCCAAAGCCCCCCCTGTCGCCCCTCAATCCGAACTCTACAACAACGCATCGTCTCTGCTCGAACTGGGTGTGGGAGAACTCAAGGACATCCGGATCCATACCCTGCACTAGGTTCCAGCTCAGGTTGTTAACCCAACCCGGCTCAGGCCAACCTCAGGGTCGACCACCGCCCCAACAAACTTTTCCGGGTCGGACACCCAATCATGCCTCTTGCGCCGGGCGTTGTTTTTGAGGATGTTCCAGCCCCTGTTTACAATTATGAACACACTACCCACTGTCTTGGTAAGACCGGGCGAGGCGGACCGCATCCTCGCCGGACATCCTTGGATCTACCACGGATCCATCTTGCGCGTCACCCACACGCCTGCTGACGGGGACCTCGTTCAGGTCAAGGACCACCGGCAGCGTTTGCTGGGCGTGGGTTGCTTCAATTCCAAATCCAAGATCCATGTGCGGGTGCTGGCACCGGACAGGATCGAACTGGATCTGGCCTTCTTCGAGCAGCGGATTCGCGAATCCCTGGCCGTGCGGCAGAAGCACCTTCCCGACGCCACATCCTTCCGGGTGGTCAACGCCGAAAGCGATTTTCTGAGCGGCGTGATCGTGGACAAATACGAAGACGTGCTCGTCTTGCAGATTTCCTCCTTGGGCATGGACCTGCGGAAGGATCTGATCATCAGCGCGCTGGAAAAGATCTTCAACCCGCGGGCGATCCTGGAACGGAGCGAGGCGGCCTCGCGCAAATTCGAAGGGCTGGCCGAATCCAGCGGAATCCTCCGGGGCGAACTGACCGGACCGATCAACGTCCGGCTCAACGGACTAAAGTTTGAAACTGATCCGGTCGCCGGCCACAAGACCGGGCTGTATCTCGACCAGCAGGCCAATTACCAAGCCGTGGCCAGGTTCGCTCCCGGGGCGCACGTGCTCGATTGCTTCAGCTTCCTGGGCGGTTTCGGACTCCACGCCGCCCATGCAGGTGCCGCCAGCGTCCACCTGCTCGACCAGAGTGCCGAGGCCGTTGCAGCCAGCCAGCGCAATGCCGCGGCCAATGGGCTGGCGGAAAAGTGCTCTTTTGAAACAACCAATGTGTTTGACTGGCTCAAGGCCCAGACCCGCACCGAGGCCAATGAGAAACTCGTCCCAAAGTTCGACCTGATCATTCTGGATCCCCCGTCCTTCACCCGCAACCGCGCCTCGGTACCCGACGCGCTGCGCGGCTACAAGGAAATCCATCTCCGCGCGCTCAAACTGCTGCGGCCGCGCGGCATCCTCGCCACATTCTGCTGCTCGCATCATGTCGACGCGGAGCTGTTCCAAGACAGCCTGCTTTCGGCGGCCTTTGACGCCCACAAGATCCTGCGCCGCGTCGCCACTTACTCCCAAGGACTCGACCACCCGGTCATCCCGATGATTCCGGAGACGGAGTATCTCAAGGGCTTTGCCTTTGAACTGGTCCGGTGATTCCGGGCAGGAAGGGCCGCCAGTCCGGGATTTCCGGAGGGCGGCCCGATAAGAGGCAAGGTTAGCCTGCCAAACCGCTGCCAAGCGAAGCGCTCGCTCCGGCTTCCAGGCGACCAATCAGCACCGCCGCCGTCAAGCCCAAGATCAGCGCGATGGAGAGCTTGAACCTGTCATGGGAATGGAACTGCAGTTCCGGCAGCAGGTCGCTTCCCGCAATACAGAGAAAGGTGCCGGCGCAAAATGCCAACGCGCATCCCAGAAACACCGCGTTGGAATCCGTGTATTGCCCCGCCCCGAAATAAAACAGTGCGGCCCCCAAGGGGGTGGCCAAGGCAAACAGGCCGTTGAGGAGCTGGCGCGAAAACCTCGAACTCCCACCAGCTGTCATCAGGGTGGCCACAGCCATGGCGTCGAAGGGCTTATGAAGAATCACCGCCAGAGCCACACCCAAACCGGCCAGCCCGGCATGACCATGAATGCCTGCCTCCACCGCAGCAGCCAGAGCCAATCCATCCAGAAGCGAGTGCAGGCTTAATCCCAGAGCGGTCCCCACCCAGGACAACTGCTTGGCCGATTTATCCGCCAAGGTGTGTGCGTGGCTTGCCACCACGGTGCCGGCGCTCCCACCCGGACCGGATTGATCCTCTTGATCATGGGAACAACAATCCTCCGGATCACCTTCCGGCAGGTCGTGATGGTGGAAATGAAAGAAGCGCTGCAGAAAAAACATCACCAGAAATCCGGCCAGCACCCAGACCACAGCCCGGTCAGCTGAGTGCAATTGCACCGCCGCCTCCGGCAGGAAATGCAGCAACGCAATCCCCAGCATGAGTCCGGCAACAAAACTTGTCGCCAACTGCAAGCGTGTGTGAGTTAGATGGATAAGAAGTGGAAGAGACCCGCCTGCCAGCGAGGCAAAAAGGACAAGAAAACAATAAATGGCCAGCAACCAACCGGTCGAAATCATCCCCAACTGATATTTGATCCGGAGCCCCAACGCCAGTGGAAAGAGCCCCCACGCGATGGCTGAAAATCCCTCAGGGCCTCACGCCCCAGTTTCCGTAATTTTCCCTGGGGTCAGCGGAAGACAAAACCACAGTTGGCAGCGTCCGATTCCGAGTATCCTTAGCTGTGGGCTTGTTTTGAAAAAAGTAAGAACATCCGATGAAGGACACCATTTACAAGACGGAAAAACCCTTCAGGAATCGGCCTTAAAAATATCCGCGTGACTCTTCCGCTCTCGTTTCAAAATCGAGGCAAAATCAGAGGGGCACAAACGGGAACATCAAAGCCTCCCGGCGTGGAGCCGCCTGGGGTCCGGATCAAAATTGGACCCGAACAATTGAAAAATCATCATCCAGCGGACCTTCTCCGTGACGTGCCCGCAACCACTGAAAAAGGCGCTCTAACCCATCGGGTTGGGGCCCGTGTTGCTGCATGAACCGCTCAAATTCATCAAACTCCAGCATCCTACCCGCGG
This sequence comes from uncultured Verrucomicrobiota bacterium, assembly GCA_903873415.1. Lineage (GTDB taxonomy): Bacteria > Verrucomicrobiota > Verrucomicrobiia > Limisphaerales > CAIQOK01 > CAIQOK01. The sequence goes on from CAIQOK010000134.1 coordinate 38,611, forward strand.
AATCAGCCACCTCGTAACATCCGTCACACAATACCAGCAACTGCGAACCAGGCGGCACCTGACAGGACTGGGCAGTATAAACCATATCCTCCATCGCCCCAATGATCAGTCCGGGAGCCAGCAAACGCTGACTGGTGCTGCCACCCGCCGTAGAAGGAGTCAATAATAAGGATGCAGGATGTCCACCGCTGGCATGACGCAGGGTCCGGGTCGGTGCATGATAAACGCCGTACCAAAGCGTGAAATACATATTGTTCTGGCGCTCCATCAGGAATGCATTGTTGAGCGCCGACAGAACCGCCCCGGGATCGCGGAAGTCTGTATTGGGCAACGAGCCAGACCGGATCACGTTGATGGCCGTAACCGATAACAGGGAGGCCCCGACGCCATGCCCGCAAACATCGAGGAGGTAAACGGCAAAATTTTCGCTGTCAATCCAGTGATAACCAAAGGCGTCTCCGCCCAGCTCGGTAGAGGGTTGATGCTGCCAATCTACCGGGAGTGGGGATTTCGAGGGAGCCGGAAAAATGGAGCGCACATAGATCTCGGCCTCCGCCAACTCCTTGTCGAGCCGCCGCTTTGTCTGCTCCAACAACTCCTTCTCGGCCTGCAATTGAGCTAATCGCACCCGGTCCAATTCGCGGAGGCGCTGCTTCTCGATCGACGAGGTGACGCGAGCCCGGAGCAAGGTGGGATTGAAAGGTTTTGGCAAATAGTCTTCCGCACCCGCCTCGATGCATTTCACCGCATTGTCCACCTGCTCGGCTCCGGAAATCACAATGACCGGCAGTCCCCGCAGCTGAGGATCCCCTTTGATGGCCACCAAAACCTCCATCCCGTTCATCTCCGGCATTTCCATGTCCAGCAGCATCAGCCCGAACGGGTGCTTCTGCGCCAGCTCGACCGCCTGGCGCCCATCTGCAGCTTCGGTAATATTTTCAAAGCCCAGCGCCTTCAGAGACCGGATTAAAGCCAGCCGCATGGTGCGACTATCGTCCACCACCAATACGGGCGTTGACTTAAGCGCAGCGGAGGGGTCGTCCACCAGCACTGCCACTGCGGGAATATCGCTCTTCGGGAGCGGGATATTGGCAGCGGCTGCGACCGGAGATGGAATTTGATTGGACATAATTTTTTAGAAATAACTTCAGTTCAACAAATGGGGAGGGGTCTGGAATTATGCCTACGCACGAGGCACGAGGGGAATCAATCTTGCCGCTTTTGCCAAAAGCTTATCGTCCTGAAAGGGCTTGATGATATAGTCCCTTACGCCCAGTCGGGCGACGATGGCGATTTTCTCAGGACTTGAATCTGCCGTCAACATGATGACCGGAGTCCTTTTAAGTTCCGGATTAGCGCGCAGGTTCTGCAGCATCGCAATGCCATCCATGACCGGCATATTGTAGTCCAGTATAATCAAGTCCGGACGCTCGCGGGCAGCCACAGCCAACCCCTCCTCGCCGTTTGCGGCCTCGAGCATTTCACATTCAAAAGGACGAAACACACGGCCGAGCAGGACCCGGATGGTTTTGCTGTCATCAACGCTTAGAATTTTGGGAGGCATAACGACCTCAGTAGGTTTTGATTTCCAGACTGAACCACTGTCCTGCACAACACCAGTGTGTGCAGACATCCTCATGCCCGGGTGTTAAATCGACTTTGTAATCAGGCTCAATCCGAACCACCGGAGGGCTCAGAAGGCAGGGCTTTCCATTGGAAATCCAATGCGCGGCCACCCGGCCGGCTAACATATTACAAATCTCGCCGACAATATCCTTTAGCTCGGCGGCGGGCACCTCGTTCGGATCCGCATGACCAAAGACCCGTGCAGCGGCGGCCCGGGCAAGGTCCGGGGCAAACCGAAGGGTAACCGTGCAAAGAGCGCGGCCATCGGAAATCGTCACCACCCCATCAAGACAGGGAATTACAGCGGCAGGAATCCTGGAATCGCCCTCGCTGAGGACAACCACGGGCAAGGACAACAATTGCGGCAGGACGGCGGTGATAGCCGACTCAGCCAGCTGGCGCGATTGAAGTGCGGAAAGTGACATGAATTATGAATGGGAGGGGCGGGACAAAGCACTAAGAATGGCTTGGGCAATTCTTGGCAGGGGCTGGATGTCGACAGCCGCATTGAGTTTAATCGCCGCCTGAGGCATGCCGTAAACAACACAGCTGTCCTCATGTTCAGCCAGGGTGTAGGCACCCGCCGCACGAAGGGCGAGCAACCCTCGGGCACCATCCACTCCCATACCGGTCAGAAGAGCCGCCACCGCGTTACGCCCGGCCAGTTCCGCACCGGAGCGAAAAAGCAAATCCACCGCCGGCCTGCAATGATGCACAGGCGGCGACTGGGTCAGCCGAACCTTGTATCCGCGCCCTCCCGGCATCAGAATCAAATGAAAATCCCCCGGAGCCACCACGCAAAGCCCCGGATGCAACTCCTCACCATCCACAGCCTCGCGCACCGTGAACGGGCACATTTGATCAAGGTGTTGGGCCATAATACGCGAAAAAGTGCTTGGAATATGCTGCACAATCACGATCGGAGGCAGCCCGTTGGGCAGCTGCGGGAGCAGGGAACGCAACGCCTCGACGCCTCCCGTCGAAGAACCGATAAGAATGATCCGGCGACTGGAGAATTGGCCGGGCACGACAGGCGCCAGAGCCGGACTGGATGGAACAGCAGCCACCGTTTTAGGCTGGCGCCGCCTTGATCGTGCCGCCGCTTTGACGAGGCTCGCCAGTTTCCGGGACAACTGTCGCAAATTGCGGCTGCCATCCGGTTTGCCCAGCACATCCAAGGCTCCTGCGTTTAGCGCCTCCAAAGCCTTCGCGGATCCAGCCGGGGTCAGGGAACTGACCACAATCACCGGGACGGGATGATGCTCCTGTAAAATTTTGAGAAAGGTCAGCCCATCCATCCGAGGCATCTCCAGATCCAACGTGATGACGTCGGGTTCCAGCTGGAGGATTTTCTCCCGGGCATCGTAAGGATCGCTTGCCAAAGCAACGACCTCGATCTCCGGATCCTGCGCCAGGGCATCCCGGATAGCCAGACGGGCCAACGCGGAATCGTCGACCACAATCACCCGGATTTTTTGTGCGGGTTTCATTGACGCTTATTTTTCCGCGAGTCGCGCCCCGACCCGGATGGTTTTAGAAACGCGGGATTCGGGAAGCCTCAGAGCCGCGCGCGATCCGGAAGTGGTTTGCATGGATTGAATGAGACCCAAGAACCCGAGTGGCCGCAAGCCGTTAAAGTGACCCGGCAAACAATGCGACCCCCACCCTGCGGCGGCAGGCGGCATGGACGCGGCCGGGCATTCTAAAAAAACATTCATCCTTCAAGTCAGGGCCGGCGATAAATTCCTTGCTTAATGGAGACCAGCCCATGCCGGATTCCGAGTAGACTTTCCGAGTGCCCCACAAACAGGTAGCCACCCGGAGCCAGATATCGGGCCAGTCGCTGCACCGCAATCGCCCGGGAGGGGGGATCAAAATATATCATCACATTCCGGCAGAAAATCACATGCTGTTTCAGGGGCACGGGATATTCATTCTGGAACAGGTTGACGCGCTCGAAACGGACCCGCTGGCGCAGCTCCGGCTTAAAGCGGCAATACCCCTCGGCGGGTCCTACTCCCTTTTGAAAATACCGCTTTAGCAATTCCACCGGGACGGGCTGAACCGAATCCATGCTGTAGACGGCCTGTTGAGCCTTTGCAATCATTCTGCGGGAAATGTCCGAAGCAATCAGATTCCAGTCCGCAGAGGGATAAGCTCGGAGATATTCGCTGAGTACGATGGCGAGAGTATAGGGCTCCTCACCGGATGAGGCAGCCGCAGACCAGATTCTCAGGGGCGTCTTTTCAGAAAGCAACTGAGGCATCAACCCCGGAAGAATACTCCTGGTGAGAAAATTGAAATGTTCGGGCTCGCGATAGAACTTTGTATGGTTGGTGGAAATCAGATCCACCAAATGCTCAATTTCCTCCACTCCGTTCACTGACTGAAGAAGATCACAATACTCGTCGTAGGATGAAATCCCCAGTGTGATCAGACGTTTGCGGAGGCGATTTGTCAGCAGCGTATGCTTATCGGAGCCCAACCGGATCCGGCTGTGCTTGTAGACCAGCTCGACCAGCGTCTGATAGGCCTTTTCGGAAAAATCCGCCTCTGAGGAGAATCTCATTCAACTCGACCGCCGATGACCTCCTCAGAGTCCTAGAAATTACGGAAGTTTCCATCTTCCTTGCCAGCGGCCATCACTCCGTCCTCGGGCATCGGGATGGATTTGCGGCCGTTGTTTGAGGAGGAAACTCCGGCCTTTGCACGGGCATGGCCCCGGGCATGATTGGACGATGAGACTACTGCAGATTGGTGATTTGTGGATTGATGCGTGGAAGGCCCGCCCACCCCCGCGCCACCGACCAGCAAACGCAATTGCCCGACGAGATCCTTTAGAGTCTCTGATTGGGCGTCCAGCTCTTCGGCGGCGCTGGCACTCTCCTCGGCACTGGCTGCATTACTCTGGGTGACCTTGTCCATCTGAGCGATGGCGTTGTTAATCTGCTCAATACCCTGCGCCTGTTCCCGGGCGGCAGTGGCAATGTCTGCCACAAGCGTATCGGTCGCGGAAACCTTTTCGGCGATCTGGGTGAGAGCCTCTTCCACCTTGGCCGTGCTCTGGGAGCCCTTGCGGCTGTTCGCAATCGCAGCCTCGATCTTATCGGCTGTTTCCTTGGCTGCGGCGGCGCTGCGCTGTGCCAGCGAGCGAACTTCGTCGGCCACGACTGCAAACCCTGCACCCGCCTCGCCCGCACGAGCCGCCTCGACCGCCGCGTTCAGCGCCAGAATATTCGTCTGGAAAGCAATCTCATCGATGTTCTTCACAATCTTGGCAACCTCGGCACTGGAGGAGTCGATGGCGGCCATCGCCTGGGTCATCTCGACCATTGTTTTGGAACCGGCTTGGGCCACACCACGGGCTTCCGAGGCCAGAGATTTAGCCTTCTGCGCATTCTCCGCAGTCGCCCGGATCATGCTGGACATCTCCTCCAGCGACGTGCTGGTCTCCTCAACAGAGGAAGCCTGCTCGCTGGATCCGGAGGAAAGGGTCTGGCTGGCCATGGAGACCTGGCGGGCAGCGGCGGCTGTCTGCAGAGCTCCGCGGTCGAGGTTGGAGGCAATGTCCTGAAGCGCCTTGTTGGTGGTGCTGGTCACCTTCCAGGCCACAACAAGAGCCACCACCACGGCTATGCCCAGGGCAATACTGATCAAAAAAATGGCAGAGGCGGCATTGGACTCGCCTTTGTTGGCAGCGGCATTGCCCAGCTCAACATTGTAGTCCAAGTCAGCTTTAACAGCCTTGAGGGTGGCATCATACAAAGGATCAAGGGTGCCCTGAAGATACTTTGAAAGCTCCGAGGCGGTCTCGGCTGTCGATGTCATGTTCCTGGCCAGCAGTTCCTGCGTCTTGTTGATCGATGCAGTCAGGGCTTCGTTCTGTTTGGTGGCTTCGTTCCAGAAGGATTTGTCCTGAGCGTCCGAGAGGAGCGGCTCATACTTTTTAAGAAGATCTGAGGCCTTTTGGATTGAAGCATTCAACCGCTTCGTGAGCTCCGCGCGGCGTTCCGTGGAAATCGTGTCGTTGAGCTGCTGGATGGCGATCATCTTCTCCTGCACGGCGGCCATGATTTCAGCCTGCAGCTCCAGGCTGGGCATCGTGTTTTTCCCCAAATCAAAAATGTTTTGCTTCAGGCCTGTTGCCCGAATGAGGGAGAAGCCACCCAGAGCCACTGTGATGAACAGCAGAACGACAAAACCGGTGATGATCCGGCGTGATACGGTCCAGTTTTTCATGATTTCAATTCAGGTTGTTGGGTTTCGGAGGTGTTTTTTGATTTAGAAATGGCAGGGAGAACAATGGCTCCATCCTCAAGAAAGATTTTTTCGATGTTCAGCAGCGTCTTGACTCCTCCTCGAATGGTGGCGACGCCAAAAATAAAATGGGTGTCCGGCGCCCCTCCAAAATCGGGCGTGGGCTCAATATCCGCCGCGCTGAGGTGAACCACTTCCTCCACCGCATCCACGATGGCGCCCATGTGGGTGTTTTGGCCCGAGTGGCCTTTGATCTGAACCACAATGATGCAGGCCCTCTCGCCTTGCTGAATGGAGGAGAGCTGGAATTTCGCGCGCAAGTCCAGCACCGCAATGACCGTTCCGCGCAGATTGATCACACCCTTGATGTGTCCCGGCATGCGGGGCACCGGTGTGATCGGGCAGAGGCGGATGATTTCACGCACGTTCAAAACAGGAATGCCGTAGGACTCGGCCCCCAGGGAGAAGGTGAGATAGCGGCTGGTTTTAACATCCGCCTGCTTCAGGTTGTTATTGCTCGGCTTCATTAGTTTAGAGTAGGTGCGGCAGGTTTGGGGACCCGTTGCGGGTTGGGTAACTTAACCAGCGTGTCCACATCGAGAATCAATCCAACCCAACCGTCCCCAAGCACGGCCGCTCCGGCAAGCAGATTCTGGCCCTGAAAAGTTTCACCCAGGCTCTTGATAACCACCTCCTGCTTGCCGATCAGTTCGTCCACCAGCAATCCACGAGCGGCATCCCCGGATTCCACCACCACGATGATGCCTTCCTCCGGCGTCGTCGCGCGGTGACTGGATCCGAGATATTGGCCCAGCCTCAAGAGCGGAGTCTGTCGGCCCCTTACGCTGACAATCTCCCCCCGCTCATGGACTGTGGTGACCATGCCGGGCCGGGGTCGGAAAGATTCCCTCACCGAGAGGGTAGGAATGATGTAGCGGTCCTCGCCTATCCCCACCAGCAGGCCGTCAATAATCGCAAGGGTGAGCGGCAGAAGAATAGTAAACGTGGTCCCCTCCCCCAACACGGAATGGGTTTCGATGCTGCCTCTCAGGTTTTCAATATTGCGCTGCACCACGTCCATTCCCACGCCGCGACCGGAAACATCGGTGATTTTTTCAGCCGTGGAAAAACCCGGGAGAAAAATCAGAGAATAGATTTCTGAATCGGTCAGGTCCGCATTCGGTTTGATCAGCCCGCGTTCCAAGGCCTTGGCCAATATGCGATCACGGTTCAGCCCGCGGCCATCATCCTCAATCCGGATCACAATGCCGCCACGCTGGTGGGACGCACTCAGCCGAACAGTCCCTTGGGGCGCCTTGCCTTGCGCAACCCGGTCAGCAGGGAGTTCGATTCCATGATCCACCGAGTTGCGAATCATGTGAACCAGCGCATCGCCAAGCTTTTCAACAATGTTGCGATCCAGTTCGGTGTCTTCCCCTGCCAGTTCTAGTTGAACCTGCTTTTGCTGGTGCGCTGCAAGATCACGAACCAGCCGGGACATCTTGTTGAAGGTGCCGCGGATGGGCACCATCCGGAGCGACATGGCATTGCGCTGCAACTCGGTCGTGATACGACTCAGCTGCCGCAGCGCACGCGCCAAGGCCAGACTATTGATCTTCGAGACGTCCGGATTCTGCACCACCATCGACTGGGCAATCACCAACTCCCCCACCAGATCCACCAGGTTGTCCAGCTTCGACGTGTCCAGCTTTACAAAACTCGACGCCGCTCCGGAACCGGACGTCTCCTTCGCGGTCGCGGGTAGGGGTGCAGCCTCGTTTTTTTCGGATCCTTGCTTTATCGGCGCAGGCTGGACAACCGCTGCCGGCGGAGGATCCATGGAAGGCACTGCAACGACGGGCGGCTTGGGGGATGGAACGGACGGGGAGACCGGGGTGGCCGGGGGAGGAACCGCCTCGACCACTGGAACCACAGGAACCTGAGCCACAAGTTCGGGTGCGCACTTCACCTCCACTTCGCCTTTCAGAGCCGCCTTCAGACGTCGGATGAGCTGGGAGGTGGGGACAATGATAGGACCGTGACAACCGGGGTCCTGGAGTTGGGCACCGATTTCCCGGGTGAATTTTTTAAGCGCATCCGCACCCGCCAAAACCAAGTCAATGATCCCAGAGGTGATCTGCAACTCGGATCGCCGGACCGCGTCCAGCAACGATTCCAGCTCGTGCGCAAGATCACGCATGGCGTCCAGATGCAGAAACCCGGCCCCCCCCTTGAACGTGTGAAACGCCCGGAAGATGGAATTGATCGTCGTGCTGTCCTTGGGCTTTTCCTCCAGCACCAGCAATCCCTGCTCGATGTTCTGCAGCAGCTCAAGCGATTCGGAGTGGAATTCGCGAAGCAGATCCAGGTCCTCTGATAAGTTAAGGAGGATGGCCGGCTCGGAGCCCTGGGAGTCTTCCCCAATCACGGACTCCACCGAAGCACTTGGAGCTGCAGCCTGGGTCGCCGCCCCCGCAGATTTCAAAGCCATCCCCCAAGCCGCCGGCGCATCAGGAACGGCCTCACCCTCTTCCAAAGCTGCCAAGAGCCCCGAAACCCACTCGTGCCACTCATTGAACTTCTGGATGGAATCAGCCGTGAACTTACCCGTACCGTCCAGAATCCCATTCAGCCATTGACGAGCAACATTAATTGCCGCTGAGAAGGAGGCTGGCGCCCCAGCTTCCGCCAACTCTTCCAGATCCATAACAATGCCATTGATGGGGAGCAGACCAGAGTCAAGATCCGGAACAAGAAAAGCCATCTCCTCCCCCATCTGACCAAGCAATTCCGAGGCTTTGGAGAACTTGAATGCGTTGGTGGCGTGCGGCGTCATTTACAACATTCAAAGCTTATCGAGTCGCACCCGACGAAAACAAGTCATTTGTAAGACTGTTTGATTGCAATCACGCAACAGAGTGATTGGCAAAAAAGGAAAATTGTCCAAAACAATTCACTATTCTACTACACCAAAATCAGGAGAAACCCGGGCGGCCCTCCGGCTGCCTCTCTTATCAAAATCCGCCTGAGCGGTGGCGCGCCTGAAATCAGATGGAATCGAACCGCCGGGATCAGCTGCACCCACTTTACGGCTTTGGCTCTTGACTTGCCCGGAGGCCCCCTTAGTTTTCGTTCATTCAACTGGGATATTAAGACGACAAGACTATTAAAAACGCCCGGAACAAATCCAAAAACCCGCAAACAAGCACGCATCCAACCAACCACTCTTCACCATGCAAAACATAAGCATCATCGAGCTCAGAGGCCGCATCGACAATTCAACCTCCGCCGAAATCGAGGCGAAAATCAACGCAGCCTTGGACACCACGCCCAAGGGACTTATCTTGGACATGGCCGCGGTCGATTTCGTCAGCAGTCTCGGGTTGCGCGTCATGCTTTCCACCGCAAAGCGTTGCCGCAAACAAAACACCAAGATCGCGCTACAAGCTGTCATCCCCCAGGTGGCCGAGGTTTTCCAGCTCAGCGGCCTGGCTGCGTTTTTCCCGATGCACCCCAATCGGGAGGCTGCCACTGCCGCGGTTGCATGAAAACCAACGCCCGCAGGCATCCATATGAGCGACCTAGCGCATCTTAAGAACTACATCTCCGAGCTCCACGAGCGCTATCGAAACAACCACGACGGGACCCTTGCCACCTATATTCCAGAATTGGGCAAAGCCAACCCCGACCACTTCGGCATCACTATGGTCACCGCCGACGGACAGGAATTCTCCGTAGGTGATGTCCAGCAGGAATTCACCATTCAGTCCATCTGCAAGCCGCTGGCCTTCCTAATGGCACTTGAGCGCTATGGCCGCGAGGAGACCCTCAGGCACGTCGGCATCGAACCCAGCGGCGAGGCGTTCAACTCCATCCAACTCGACCGATCCAATCGACCCTTCAATCCAATGGTTAATGCCGGAGCGATCGCCGTGGCATCGCTGATCAAGGGCGACTCCCCGGAATCGGGTGTGAATGACTTCGTGAAGCGCCTCAGCCTGGCTGCCGGGCGGGAGTTGCGCGTCGACAGTTCGGTATGCGCTTCCGAATCCGCAACAGGCAACCGCAACCGCTCAATCGCTTATCTCCTCCGGAACTTCGAGGTCGTCGACGATCAGGTAGACCACAGCCTGCACCAATACTTTTCGCAGTGCTCGGTCCTGGTCAACACCCGAGACCTCGCCATGATCGGGGCCACCCTGGCCAACATCGGGGAAAATCCACTCACCCACGAAGAGGTGTTTGACATGCGCTACGTCAAGGACGCCCTGTCTGTGATGCTGACCTGCGGCATGTATGATTATGCAGGGGAGTGGGCCTATCGTGTGGGCGTGCCGGCCAAAAGCGGGGTCGCCGGGGGAATTCTGGCGGTGGTCAACCGCCAATTGAGCATCGCCGTCTATTCCCCTCGACTTGATGCGCGCGGAAACAGCGTTCGCGGCATCAAAGTGTGCACCGATCTGGCCGAGGAGTACGGTCTGCACGCCTTCGACTTCATGAACTTCGGCTCCAATTTCATCAAGGCTCTCTGAGCGGAAACCCCTTTGAACCTAAGGCGCTTGGTTCAGACAGCTTGTTCCACCGCTTCCTTTACGAGCAGCATCCCTAGACGCCGAAGCAGCCAGATGATCCGTTCAAACAAGGCCGTCAGCGCCAGTAAAGTTTGATAGTGCTGCGGATCCATGTTTTTTTCGCCCGCCAGGGATCGGCGCATCTGAACCATCATGTCAGCCCGGTCCGAAGTCAGTTCCTGCAGCATGAAAAAACTATCCTCATCCGGCGTCTCCGCACTTTCCACCGCAGTGGTGAGGATCATGTGAAGCGCCTCCGCGGACCGCTGACTGAACGAAGCCAGACGCTCGACGTCTTTGGATTCCACAGACACGGTGACAAACTCGTCCAAGGCTCCTGCAAGAGAGCCCAACAAGTCAAATCGGCTCTGGAGATTCAACGCCCGCTCCAGTCCGTCCCGGGACTGCTGGCGTCCCATAACAGCGGTGACAAATCCCTTCACCTCGCCCGAGACGGAGGCCAGGGCTTTGGAAAGGACAGCCGAGGAGGTCTTGACACTCTGCGAGGTTTCCTCCCTCGCCGCATCCAGAAAATCAGGTAAATGCCGGACAAGTCTCAGGCACTCCTTTTCCGCCAGATCCAGCGCTGTCTCGGGCTCCTCCAAGGCCTGCTCATAGATGTATTGCGGCCGGTTCAACTCCTCCTCAGCCGAGGCCGGACAGATGCGCTGCATCAGCCTTAGAACGAGAGAAGACGTGGCTGCAAGAACACCGGTCGCCGCGAGCTGAAAGAAGAGAAAGACATAGGCCATCTGCTTCCCGAAATCGCCGCTTAAAAAGCGCGCAAATGCCTGAACACCGGGGATATTCAAATAAATCTCAAGGTAAAACCACGGCACCAGCACCACGGATCCGGCAACCTTGAAAAGGGCCTGATAAAGGGCCAGTTGCCGCGAGCTCCCCCTCAGATTGGAGGACATAAACCACACACTCAGACCCGAACCAAAATTGGAGCCATAGATGATCATCAAGGTCTGCTCCTGCCCCAGAAGTCCGGCTCGAGCCATGGCAATGGCCACCACCGCCACCGTCGTCGAGGATTGCGCCACGAGCGTCACCAGCGCGGCAGCAAGAAATGCCAGCAGATACGAGGTCTTGGTATAACTCAGAAACTGGGCCAGCCAGGTCACTTGTTTGAGTGGGGCCGCACCCGCCTTCATGAAAATCAAACCCGTCATCAGCATCCCCAGCCCCATGCCAGCCCCGACAATCGTCCGGTGCCGGTCCGACTTGTCCAAGTTCATGTAGTAGCACACCCCGATCCCCCCCATCAAAAAAAGCGCAATCAGCCTCAGATCCAACACCGCCAAGAGCACAATGAGCGAATTACCAATGTTGGCCCAGGCAATAATCGGCATCGATTTGGACACACTGAGCAACCGCCCTGAAACCAGGCTGGTCATGATGAAGGTCACTGCGGTGGCACTCTGCACCAACGCGCCGGAAATCAAACCAGCCAGAGCCGAAAGAAGGGGATTTCGGGTGAGAAATCCGACGAAGCGACGAAAGCCGCGCCCGGCCATCTGCTTCATATTCTCCCCGATGAATTTGACTCCAATAAAGAAGAGAGCGAGACCAGCCAGAAGGTTGGCGGCGATTTCAATTCCCATAGCGGTATTTTTTTGAAGGCGCCTTTTCCGAAACCCAGGCCAGAAGCAAAACGATCAGAACACCCGCGACACTGCCTCCAAAACACAAGATCCTCGAAATTTCATAGCCATACCGGGTCTTCCTAGCCGCACTCTCCAAAAGCACATCAACCCCACCCATCATTTCTGCCACAACCCGATCCATCTGGTCAGTCGGCTCCCGATCGATCCCTCGCACTTTCTCATCGGTCCTTTTGCTGCTGGCCGTATCTTCGGGATGATGCTCCTTAAGGGCACTGCGATACCTAACGCCAAGATCCCTGTGGGCCTGAAGCAACTGCTCAAGCTCGCTGGCCGCCACAAAATCCAGCCCCCCCGCCAAAACAGTCAGGGAATTAAGATCTTCGGCAACTTGATGCTCCTCCTGCTCAAACAATCCAACGTGCCGCACCATTTGCTGATGATCGTGCCCTCTGAGTAAAATATTCTTCCATTCCTGAACCTGCTTTTTCAGATGCACCTGAGCCGAACGGGCTTTTTCCATCGCTTGGGTCATCCGCTTCAGGCGCTTCAAATCGGCCAGATGCTGCTCATTGGCTTGGCTGAGCTGAAACAGAGCGATAGCAGCATTCACCAGAAGAATAAGGCAAAGAAAACAGGTCAATCGGAGAATATTTCTTCCGCGCTCGACTGGTTTTGCCGAGGAATTGGGGCTATCGGTTTTCATCTTTGCAAACGGATCGGGACAGGATTACAGACCCGGCAACAGCCTGCTTATCTTCTGTCGTTTGTAGACTAGTCAAACAGCCTCGTCAGTCAATTTTGAGATTGTTACAACTTGGAAACTTATTCGACGGGAGAGGTCGTTTGAATCCCCCCCGGAAGAGCCCGCGCCGCAAAAACAAATAAATTGTGCAGTCGCTGTTTCAAACTAAAGTCTAAGACGTTGATCCTGTATCGTACGAAAAGACGTGACAGTCGATCTGCCGTGATATGAGCCGAGATTATTGGGAAAACCGCTATCAAACAAAGGACATGCCCTGGGAAAAGGGCGGACCGTCGCCCGGTCTGGTGGACTTTCTGGAGACGTTGCCGCCGCCGACTGACCAGACAGTCTGCGTCCCGGGCTGCGGCACGGGACACGATGTCCGCGCCTTTGCCAGAGCTGGTTTTCACGCCTCTGGATTCGATCTGGCACCCAGCGGAATCAGGCTGGCAGTGGAAAAAACCGCCCTCGCGGGGCTGTCCGCTCGGTTCCAACTCGCCGACTTCCTGCTTGATCCCCCGCCCCGCCCTTTTGACTGGATCTTTGAGCACACTTTGTTCTGCGCCATTCAACCCGCCGAACGGGGCGCCTACGTCCAGTCCGTCCTGCGCTGGCTCAAGCCCGGCGGACAATTCCTTGCGGTGCACTACCTGATTCCCGATACGGACGGCCCGCCCTTTGGCACAACACGCGAAGAGGTATTACGGATGTTTTTGCCGCACTTTGACCTTCTCTCGGAATGGATCCCCCGGTCCTACCCCAATCGCACCGGCTTGGAACTGATGCTCTGGTGGCGGCGGAAAACGGGCTGAACCCTTGATTCTAGAACGATCGCCCGCATCTCTTGCCTTAAATCTTCCCCCGCAAGAAAACGCCAATCAAACTGAGAGCAGCCCGGGACAGCCCCCTTCTTGACACATGACAACTCCCGTGACCCTTGCTCTTCACGCCATGGCGACACGCTTTGAACTGGTGCTGCACGGCTCAAACCCAGCCAACCTGCGGGCGGCCGGCGAGGAAGCCCTGCTGGAAATTGAACGGCTTGAGGCCCGTCTAAGCCTCTATCGCCCCGGCAGCGACATCGCCCAAGTCAATTCCCGCGCAGCCGTCCAACCTGTCGTCGTCACACCCGAAGTTTTCTCCCTGCTGCAGCAAGCCCGGACACTTCATGATCAAACCGAAGGGGCTTTCGACGTCACCATCGCTCCCTTGGTGCGCTGCTGGGGTTTCATGGGGGGCGGTGGCAGCCTTCCCACCCCCGAAGCGGTGACGGACGCGCGGTCGAAAGTGGGCATGAATCTCGTACACCTCAACGCCGCCGATTACAGCGTTCGGTTTGAACGCCCCGGGGTGATGCTTGATCTGGGGGCCATTGGCAAGGGGTATGCCGTGGAAAAGGCCGTGGAAATCCTGCGCGAGGGTGGCGTGACCAGCGCCCTAATCCACGGGGGAACCAGCACGATTTACGGATTGGGCACCCCGCCGGATGAGGAGAGTTGGGTGGTGGGTATCGACAGACCGCCCGGCCGGGAAGGCGGACCGGGAACGAAGCCCTCAATGCTCACTAAAGTCCCACTTCGAGATGAATCGCTCTCGATTTCCGCTGTGTGGGGGAAGTTTTTTGAAAGCCGCGGCAAAACTTTCGGCCATGTTCTTGATCCTCGCAATGGCGCTCCGGTGACAGGCGCCTTGCTGGCGGCAATCGCACTCCCATCCGCCATGGAAACCGACGCGCTCTCCACCGCCCTGCTCGTCTCGGGTCGGGCCGGCTTGGAAAAACTGGCGCGACTGCGCCCCGGGAGCAAAGCGCTGCTGCTCATGAAATCCGGCGACGGGTTTGACGCATCTTCTGCAGGAATCTCACTCTGAACCGAAGAAGCGCGTTGAAAAAACACTCTGCGGCGGCTAGTGTGGCGCATGCTTGAGGATCGGGATTACATGCGCGAAGCGCCACGCCGCTTTGAGTGGTCGGCCTCCATAGGATTGGTGATCCTGAATGCGGTTGCCTTCCTGCTGCAAAACACATTGTTCCCCAGCCTGATCTCGGAGAACCATCTTGCGTTGAGTCTGGAAGGATTAAGCCATGGCCGCGTCTGGCAGTTGCTTACCTTTCAGTTCTTGCACAGCGGTTTATGGCACCTTCTCTTCAACTGCTGGGCTCTCTATGTTTTCGGCCGGGAGGTGGAGGATGAACTGGGCCGGACTCGCTTTCTGCTCCTCTATCTGGCCAGCGGCGTGGGTGGCGGACTCCTGCACGCCTTCGCGGCCTTCGCTTGGCCAAGCTACTTCAACTCCCCCGTGGTCGGCGCCTCGGCCGGTGTCTTCGGCGTTGTGTCCGCCTTTGCAATGCTGTGGCCTGACCGTCGCTTGACCCTGCTCTTGTTCTTTGTCATCCCCCTCAATCTGCGGGCCCGCAGCCTGCTTCTGGTCAATCTGGCCCTGACCGGTTTGGGCATCGCTTTTCCCCGTTCCTTCTTCGCCGGCAATGTGGCACATGTGGCACATCTGGGCGGCATCCTGACCGGTCTGGCCTTCGTGCGCTGGAATGAAACCCTCGCCCGGGCCTTCAACCGGGCGCAGGCCGCCGCACGAAAACCTTCCCTCTTCAATTCCCCTCAGGGCACCAGCCCCAAAAACAAGCTCCCAGCTAAACCCGCATCCGAGAACTATATCAGCCGCGAAGTGGATCCAATTCTCGACAAGATATCCGCCCACGGCATTCAGAGCCTCACGGAGCAGGAACGCAAAACCCTGGAAGCGGCCCGCAAGCACATGAGCCGCCCTTGATCCCCGCCCCCGCTATTTTCACAGGACAACGCCCGCGAGCCGCCCGAATGCTCGTGGCTTGCACCCTCTTCTGGGGCCTGAGCTTCACCTCAATGAAGGCTCTGGAACTCACCCAACAACAACTCCTGCCCGGGGCTGACAGTTGGTTTTTCACGGCCCTGTGCGTGACAGCCCGGTTTGCCATCGCCGCTTTGCTCCTCCTGCCCTTTGCGTGGAATCAAATCCGCACCCTGCGCCGGCGCGAGGTCGAACAGGCCCTGCTCATGGCCGCTTTCGGCGGATCGGGACTTTTATTCCAAATGGACGGCCTGGCCTACACTTCCGCCTCCACCTCGGCGTTTCTAACCCAGGGCTACTGCGTCTTCATCCCGATTTGGGTGGCGTGCTCCAACCGATCGGCTCCTTCGCCCAGGACCGTCCTAAGCATCCTCCTGGTGATGACCGGAGGCGGAATTCTGGCCGGCATCCGGGGTAACGAGTTCAAACTCGGACGCGGCGAACTTGAAACACTCGTCGCCTCGTTCTGTTTCAGCGGCCAGATCCTTTCACTGGAACATCCCCGTTTCACCGCAAACCGTCCTCTGGGCCTGACGGTCTTGATGCTCTTTGCCACATCACTGCTGGCGCTGCCACTGACACTGCTCACCGCCCCTTCCGCTTCCGCCTGCTGGCAGGCCTATTCCGTTCCTGCCACCGGCGCGTTTCTGGCCATCCTCGTCCTGTTTTGCACCCTTACGGCTTTCCTGCTCATGAACATCTGGCAACGCCAGATCAGCGCCACCGAAGCCGGCGTCATCTACACCATGGAACCGGTGTTCGCCAGCCTCATGGCCCTGTTCCTGCCGGCCGTTTTTTCGCAGTGGGCCGGGATTCATTATCTCAATGAAACCCTGACCTCCCGACTGCTCCTCGGTGGCGGCCTGATCACCGCCGCCAACCTCGTCGTCCACCTGCCCGGGCGGAAATCCCCGACTCTAAAAACCCCGGCTTGAAGAGTGTTCCCCACCCGGTCGTCCCGCCGGAGCGTGCTTGCGATTTAACACGTGCGATTTAACATTTTCCACTCCGCCCCGGTTCCGTTATTTTCCGCACCATGATTACGCGCTATTCCCGCCCGGAGATGCGGGCCATTTGGACGGACGAAAACAAACTCAAACTCTGGCTGCAAATTGAACTGCTCGCCAGCGAAGCTTTGGTGAAGGAAAAAACCGTCCCCGCCGGCGACTTCGCCAAAATCAAGGCCGGCTGCGACAAGTGGTTCGCCGACCTCCCGGGACTGGTCGCCCGCCAGCGCGAGCTGGAGAAAACCCTAAACCACGACGTCATCGGCTTCACCACCGCCGTGGCCGAGGCCATCAACGACCCAGCCAGCCGCTGGTTCCATTTCGGCCTGACCAGCAGCGATGTGGGCGACACCTGCTACGCAGCGCAGATGACCCAGAGCGCAGACCTATTGGTTGCCGATGTCCAGCTCCTCCTCAAGTCCATCGCCAAACGGGCCCAAGAACACAAGTTCACCCCCTGCATCGGCCGCAGTCACGGAATCCATGCCGAGCCCACCACCTTTGGTTTGAAACTGGCGCTGATGCACGATGAATTCGGCCGGGCCCTGCGCCGGCTCAAAACCGTCAGGGATGTGGTCGCCGTCGGCAAGGTTTCCGGCGCCGTCGGCACCAGCGCGCATCTCTCCCCCCGCGTCGAGGCCCATGTCTGCAAACAACTGGGCTTGGCCCCCGCCCCCATCGCCACACAAGTGGTTCAGCGCGATATCCATGCCGAATTTCAAACCACCCTGGCAATCGTCGGAGCCAGCATCGAGCGCTGGGCTGTGGAATTCCGCCACCTCCAGCGCACCGAAGTGCTGGAGGCCGAGGAGCCCTTTACCAAAGGGCAGAAGGGCTCCAGCGCGATGCCGCACAAACGCAACCCCATCACCTGGGAACGACTCACCGGCTTGGCCCGCGTGCTTCGCGGCAACGCCGTCGCCGCCTTGGAAAACGTCGCCCTATGGCATGAACGCGACATCTCTCATTCCTCCGTCGAACGCATCATCTTCCCCGATTCCTGCACGCTTCTGGACTATATGTTCGGACTGCTCATCCGGCTCATGGACGGCCTGGTGGTTTACCCGGCCAACATGCGCAAAAACCTCGCCCTCTCGCTCGGGATGTGGAACTCACAGACCGTCCTGTTGGCATTGATCAAAAAAGGACTGACCCGGGAAGCCGCCTACCAACTGGTTCAGGACGCCGCAATGAAAACCTGGGAGGTCAAACACGCCGGCCGCGACGATGCCGACTTCGTCGAGCAGCTCAAGTCCAACCCTGAAGTATCCAGACATTTCAAGAAGGGCGAACTGGAAAAACTTTGCTCGCTCGATTTCCACTTCAAGGAAGTCGATAACCGCTTCAAAAAACTGGGACTTTAACCGGACCCGTTTCATCGCATCAGAGCCCCCTGCTCATGACTGGAACGGAAAGAAAACACACCACGGGTTTTGCCGGGCGAATGCAGGCTGGAGGCTAGCCACCCAACCGTTCAGGCCATAAGCCAAAAAATCCAAAACCATGAAACTCTCGCATTTGAAAGAACAGTTGGGCAAAAAGCCCGAGGCCAACCTGCGTTTCCGCCTGCCCAGCGGCCAAACCATTCCGGATCACGCGCACGTCACCGAGGTGGCGCTTATCAATAAGCGCTTTGTCGATTGCGGCGGCACTCTGCGCAGCGACACCTGCTGCCGCCTGCAAACCTGGGTGGCCAACGACCTGCACCACCGGCTCACTGCGGCGAAACTCCTGAAAATCCTCGATAAAGCCGTGTCTTTCCTCGGCTCCGCTGATCTGGAGGTGGATGTGGAGCATGAAGTCGGCTACATCAGCCAATTCCCGCTCAAAAACGCCGAACTCACGCCTGAGGGATTTCTACTCAGTTTGGGCACCCGTCATACGGCCTGTCTGGCCCCTGAAAAATGCCTGCCACCGCCCCGGGCGGTTTCCGACTTCAACCCGATGAAATTCGTTTTCCACCACCCAAATCACGTTCCGCCCTCAAGCGGCACCCCCGCTCCAACCGGATAGAAAACACGCGCAACCCGACACCGCACGCCCGCGGCCAACCCAATCCGATTGCGAAAACAAAACCCGAACCCACCCCCCCCCATCCCACTGCCGATCAATCTCCTCGGGCTATTGCAACAGTTTGATTTTCATTCTATTCCAGATTGCCCCACCGCCGATTGGATAGGATCAAGGCTGGGGGATCATGACTCCCTTCGGCACAGGCGCACCGGATATTAATCAGCCCCAAAATGAATTCGGCCTCAAAAGCCTAATGACCACCGGCAACGGTGTAACCAGCCCGGCGCAAATCCTCCGCCAGATCCTTTTCCATCCGCACCGCCGCCTCAAAAGGCATCGGGTTAAGATGCTCGAAAAGTTCCGGCAACAACCGCAATCCGTAGCGCCTCACCACCCACGCATCTTTAATCCCTGCCTTGTGATTGGCCAGACGATGCTGAGGCGTCAACCCGGTCATTCCCACATACACACAGGGCATGAGCGGATCGCGCCCGGGGTTTTCCGCCCGCACTTTGCGGGTCCTTGCTGCGAGGGGTTCAAGCAGCACAACATAAACATGGTGATGATGCCCGGTGGCTTGGCCCCCGGCACGCAGATGCGTCAGAGTCCGGCGTTTCATGGATGGCATCTTGCCACCCTATTGCCGCCCGGTCCAAGACCTTTGCGCAAACGCTCATGTTCCATTCAGAACCTCAGCGGCAATCATGCCCCGCCTGCCGGGCACACCCACACCCAAAAAACGGCTCTCGGAAAACTGCGGCCCGGCCGGCCGGAATCTGAATCCTTCCACCTAAGTCCGTCACCGGAAAGAATAACGGATTGTGGCCAAGCGCCAACATGCCCCGGTTTCAAACAAAAAACACCGGAAAGAAACTCTCCCGTTAGTTTTCAGCGCAAAACTTAACCTACCCCTTCGCCAATCCGCGCCGCCGCCGCTTTATTTTTGGGGGGGATGGGACGAAGTTGGAGCTGGGCGATTTGAAATCACCCGCCCTCACGGGAGCGCCAGCAACCCCGGAGAGACGCCAAAAAATTCTGGCACCAAAGGGAAAGATTGATCCTATGAGCACATTGATTCGTTGGAACCCCTTCCAAGAAATGGAAGCCATGCAGCGCCAAATGGCGTCGCTGTTCGACTGGCCCCAAACCCGCCCCGGTCTGGTGAGCACAGCCCAGGAATCCCTCGCCCCGGCGATGTGGACACCGTTGGTGGATATCACCGAGGATGGGAAAGAATACCTGATCAAAGTGGAACTCCCCGGAATGCAGCGGGAGGACGTCAGGTTGACGATGGAAGCCGGCACACTGAGCATCAGCGGAGAAAGGAAAGCGGAGCCGGAGGAAAAAGGACGTACCTTCCACCGGGTGGAACGGGCTTACGGACGGTTTGAACGAAGCTTTGAACTGCCGGAGGACGCCACAACCGAAAACATCAAGGCCGAGTTCCAGGATGGCCTGCTGCGGGTCCATGTGACCAAGAACGAGAAGGCGCAACCGCACCTGATCGAAGTGAAAATCGACTAACCCGCTTGTCAACAAAACATTCGGGAGCGCGCCCAAAGGGTGCGCTCCCGCTTTCATTCCTCCCGGATAACGGTTGGTGCCGGGCGAGGCCTCCATGGCAAGCCCCAGGCAACCGGCTTGGAGGAACCAGAACGCCAAAGCACACCCATTAAAAAACCGTGGGGTGGGTAGTGCAAAGGGACGTACAAAACCGCGGCATCCAATCGGTATCGGGAGCCCAAGCTCCTCCCTGTGTGGCATCGACTTGAATATCCTACTCCCCGGCGCCCGCCCCTACGGACCGGTAAGACTTTGCTCACAGGACCTTGACAGGTGGCAAAACGCAAAAAGGATTTCGTTGAATGCCCTCCCCGCTTGGAAGGGAGAAACACTCCCCAACTGACGCTCCCCGGTTGTGAGGGGCTTGGATCTTGGCCCTGTCTGAAACAGGGCTTGGGAAGCGCGCAGGCCCGGCTAGCTGGCCGGTTTTGATTGAACCAAAGCAGCTTTAACTTTTCCAAGCAGCAACCGCGTTTCTCTCGGATCTGCCAGCCGGTCGACGGCAAATTCCAAGTCGCGCACCGCCGCCTCGTTGCGCCCGAGCCCGGCTAAAATCCGTCCTCGGGTCTCACGGAACCCCGGATAGGAGGGAAACTTTTCAATCACCGCATCAATGATGGCCCTGCCGCGTTCCAAATCCTGACGCTGGCCGGTGGTGGCAAGATCCATGGCAATATCGTTTTGAATATGCGGGATTTGCGAACCGAATTTCTCCGCGGTTTTTAAATACGCCCGCCCCGTGGCCAGATCCCCCCTCATCCGGGCATCACGCCATAAAAGTAAATACCACCACGCGGCGGCGGGACCTGTGGCATCGGCCAGTGCCCCGTCCAACGTTTTCTTGGCTTCCACGGCGGTAGGTCCAAGAGCATGCGTGGCCTCAATCAACAACCAACATAATTTCAGGTTCAGCGGAGTGTTTCGCAGGCCTTTTTGAATCAACCTCAGCCGCTCGCCTGTTTGCGAAAGGGGAAGTTTCCCAACCCAATCCACGCAAATGTCGGCCACCGCCGCAGGATAAACCGGGCTGGGACTGATATGGGCGGCACGGTCCAGGATTTCCAGCGCAGCCCAGTATTTCTGTGCGCGCTTCAGTTCACGCACCAAATCAAGCCATACGGCTATCCGGTTCTGCGGGACCGCATTGGTGCCCGTAAGCATGGCCCGTTCAACGGGATCCTTCAGCGGCGAATATTTCCCCTTGATCCACACGGCTTGGACCAACTCCAAGCGGTCGGCTGAAGTGACCTCGGGGGCCAGAGCGACCAGGCGATCACGAACGGCTCTAACCGCCAAATTGCCCCAGCGCAGCGCCTCGGTGCCGTTCTTCTCCATATCGTAGCTGATGGCAATCAGAAAGGCGGCGGCGGGTTGGGCGGGATAGATGTTGAGGAATCGCGCTCGGGCCAGGGCGGGTCGCTGCGTGTTGAGATAAAAACGTCCCAGCAATTCGTTGGCGCCTGACAGTTGGGGTTCCAAAACCAGGGCGGCCTGCAAATGCTGCTCGGCCTGGCCAAGCTGACTGCGGGTCAGGTTGGTGGCATTCAAAAATGTTTGTGCCACAAGCAAATGGGCCTTGGCCCAACCCGCGCGATTCAGCGGTGAGGCTGCGACCAGCAAATCGGAGGCCGCCGCCGAATTCCCCAAACCATTCATCGCCATAGACAGATAAAAAAGCCATTCCGGCCGGCGTTGCTCGTTTCTCTCCTCCTCCAGCCCTCGCAAGCAGGCCACCCGCGCCACCTCAAACCTGTTCCCTACCAAGGCTGAGAGTGCCAGATGATGATACCGAGCCTGCAATCTGGCATGACGTTCCCGGATGAAAAACACCATTCCCACAGCCACCACCAAAACAACGCCCGCCATCAATGCCGGCAGACAGAACTTGAAGCGCCGCCACTGCCGTCGCTGCAGCCAAAGAGTTATCCTATTGCTCAGGATAAGATTGATCGCCCATGCAAAAAGACTCATCATAAACTCCGTTTCACCCGCAACCCGGCTCTGCAGGCCGCCCCTTGGCGGACATGTCTTTTCACTTGCCGGGCTCCTTTCGCAATTGGTCCACCATTTGGGGCACTAAGAGCTGCCGGGCCTGGAAAAAAAGATCCTGACTGACAGCCGCCGCCGAACTCGATAACGGAGCGTATCCCCCCGTGATCAATTGAATCCTATAACCAGCCGCAAAACGGCTCGGGGAATCCCCAAACTTCACACCCAACGAGGTCTGCTCCGAAAGCCATCCCCCATGCCCGTCCATCACCGAATGGTAAACCATGGCGTGCCGGATTGTTTTCTGAAGCGTCAGCCTGATGGCATGGAGTATTTCGCGGCCTGGCGGACGGAACAACTCCTCTTGCGAAGCAACCTGCCAACCGTTCCCCAGATAGCACGTCTTCACATTGTGAAAACCGTTCAACGGATAGTCCACCGCCACCACCGCTTCGATCCCATTGCGCTGGAAATGCCAGACGGTGGAATGAACCCCCAGGGTTTGAACCAGTGTCTGCTCGCCCACGTTCGAGCTCATCCTTTGCCAACCCGCCAAACTCTCAGGCATTGACAGCTTGAGTTCCGGCACTGAAGGGAACATCGGCAAGGCCGCAAGGGCCGGCCCGCCCTTGGCGAAAAGGTGGGCGATGAAAAAACTCAAACCCGTCACCGCAAAAAAGACCCCGGCAAACCGAAACCCGAACACGGGGCCGCAGCTGCGCGACTCATCCGGCAACCCGGCCCGCATTGATGGTGCCGCGACCTCTTGCGCAGCGGGTTCCGCTGGAGGTTCCTCGTCCGACCTGGTCAGAAACAGGAGCAAGTGATCCGTGCTCCAGATCAGGAGGCAGTAGCCCATCAACAACCCCAAACCGAAGCTTTCATGCGGCCAACCGGTCAGCAGATTCACCTGCCAGTAGTAATCCGCCACAGTGGCCAGCGTGATGCGAAGCACGTTGCCCAGAACCACAAAGAGGCTGATAACCGGCAGGCTCAGCAGCAACCAACGCAGAGGACGACGGCGCCATAGCCCCCAAAAAAGACCGGCGACGTTGCACAAAACAAACGAGTTGATCCCGCTGCAAGCCTCTTCCACAAGCAGGTTCTTTCCAGGCAACAACAGAGTGTTGCCGTCCCGCACATGAAGCACGTGCATAAAATCCAGCAGCGCACTGCTGGCATCCACCGCCACCGAACGCAGCCACAGCGTCAGAATCTGATCCCCGCCCAATGGCGGCGGAAGCATGGCCAACAGCAGCAGAAATACCGGCACAAAAGCTTTCAATAACGCTCTGCCCCCCACCCCCCATAAACCGGCCATCAGCCCCAGTAAAAAAGCAAGATAAGCCAGCCATGGGGACCACAAAAGATTGGCCGCCAAACACACTCCGCCGGCAGCCAGCGTCAACAAGCGGGTCAGCCTCAGGCTTCCGGCCCCGCCGACCAACCCGGTTTGCCTTATCGCCCGCCACCCCAGCATCACAACCCCAACCAACGCCAACGGGAAAAACTGATAAGCCGGCCGGCTCCAGGACAAACGGAAAAACAAACCCAGCAGCGGTAAAAAACCCAGACATGCCAGCGCAACACCCACCCACCGGGCCTGAACCCGAGACAGTAAAATGTACCTGTGTAAACTGGTCACTCCGATGTTCATGTTCGATGGGGCTTTAAAAATAATCGATCCGAGTCAACCTGATTGTCGTCAGTGTAGGCGAAATTCTTACCACAGCAATACTCATAAAGACACTGTTTCCCCTGCAACACGCCCTTCTCCTTGCTCTGCCTGGCGGGCAATCCGATAAAACCGCGACACGAATCACGAATGTTTGGTGTCCGGTTTTCTTGGTGTCCGGTTTTCTGTAAATACCGTTGCCACAGCACCAGTGTGCCGATCGATTGTGAGCCCCCATCGCAGCGGGCATGGGAACCAGGCAATTAGCGCCGAAAAAATTGACTCGGACACAGCTGGATGAGGAATCTCGCCAAATCAGGCTCTCGAACCTCCTCTGCGGCACAAATTGCAGTTTAAGGTTCCTGAGCAGCAGGCAAAAAACTCCCCCAGCCCCTCCTATCGCCACGCCGGTGCTTCCACCCCGCACAATCCCCCATTCAAAACGCCTAAAAAACACCCTCCACCACCATTTAGAAAAACTGGCAAACTAAATGCTGACACTCGCCTTGAATTGCAAATGAAAGCCGTAACGCTCCTCGGAGCACTTGTGGGATTCCTGATCGGAGCCGGGTTTGGACTGACCGGCAGCAGTCCTTGGCCGGCCGCCTTGTGGCGGGCTTGCGCCGCCGCCCTAGCCGTCGCCCTGCTCGCGCGTTGGTGGAGCCGCATCTGGATTCAAAGCCTGCGCCAATCTTTGAAAGATCAACAGGTCCTTCGCCATTCCCCGCCCGCCATCCTCAACCCGTCTCCTAAGAAACTATGAGCCCAGCCACCTGCGAACTGATGCTGCCAGTCTTGGTCGAACCCAAGCCCACCCCTAATGAGCTCTGGGAGCGTTATCACCAGCTCACCGACAGCCATGCGGAAAACGCCTTGGTCGAACAATATCTCCCGCTGGTCCGCTCCGCCCTGGGCCGCCTTGCCATGACCCTGCCCGATCATGTGGACCATGACGACTTGCACAGCGCCGGGACCATCGGACTGCTGCAGGCACTGCGCAATTATGATCCGAACTGCGGCAACTCTTTCGAGGCTTACGCCCGCCTGCGCATCCGCGGCGCCATGCTCGATGAGTTGCGAAGAATGGATTGGGTGCCCCGAACCATCCACGAAAAGGCCCGCAAATTTCAGGCCACCATAAGCCAATTGGAGCAGCAACTCGGCCGCAAGCCCACGGAGACGGAGCTGGCACACGCTCTGGGGTTGAGCCCACGCGACTATCGCGAACTGGTCGATGAAATCCGGCCCGCGGCATTTGTCTGTCTGGATTCCGCCTGCAGCTCGGAGAGCGGCGAAATGGGCAGCCTCTACGAGGTGGTTGCCCTTCCCGACCAGGACAGTCCGGTGGA
>CAIQOK010000135.1 GCA_903873415.1 uncultured Verrucomicrobiota bacterium
AGCCAAACGCTTTGATGTCTAAAACCGCCTCGCCAAGATCGAGGGCATTGATCCGCGGAACCAGCAGAACTCGGGCTTTCCCCGGAGCTCTCTGATGTCTAAGATCATATTGGGTTTTGCTTCCGGGGCGACTTCCCTGGCGGACATGGAATGGCCGGGGTAAATGCAAGTAATCGTCGAGATGGTTGGGCTGGCCATGGGCGCCGATCAAAGCACCTTGGGTGAATGGCTGCGGCCCCAATTCCCCAAGAACGTTGAGGCGGTCCTGAGTGTCAACCGTGACTTCGTGGCTGAAGCGGCTTTCTTGAAGATCCAGGGGAGCGACCTGTTTATAGCCACCGGTCCAAAACAAATTCCAAGCTCCGGAGGAGCGCTACGAACGGCAGAAGCGCAATCCAGGCAGATCCAATTTGTTTTGCGCGTGTTGTTCGTCCTGACCGCTTGCTGCTTTGCCGCACCGTGCCGCCTGTACCGTGCTGGGGAAGATTTTTTCGGAATTTGGTCTATAGACAGGCCGCGCCTCCGGCGCTTGAAAGCAATGCAAGGGGCAAGGCGCGATGGACAATTGATAATGGACAACGGGTTTTGGTTGCCCCCGGCTAAAAAAGACACGCGGAAGGTCGGAGATCGGAGGGCAACTTTTGAGGCGCAATTGACCCGCCATGCCATCCAAATCCCGGAAAAAAGCCGACAGCACTGGCAGCCACATCCGCACAAAGTCGGACCAGTCTACCGGTGGTTCGCGCATGATTGGGCAAGATCCGGCATTAACTCCGCGCTGGACGCCCGCATGTTTTTCTCTTATTTTTTCGGCAATGCCCACACCAGCCAAAGTCAGCGATCCGTCCCGAGTGGCGCTGAAAAAATGGCGATGAATTTGGATGGGTTTTTAAGTAATTGTAAGGACAACGCTAAAATTTTAAGCAAACCTGGTCCGCAATGGGAAGTCCAAGGGTTCAATCCGATGAACTCCACCATCCGGATCAGGTTGGATTTCTAAAAACACTTGGTTTGCATTCATGAAAATTCCCCCTCTCCACAGCATCGCTCTAATCTTGTCATTGGTTGTCGCGGTCAACGGCTGTGGCCAAAGGGAATCTGCACCCTCCGCCGCTGGAACGGGGGACAATAAGCCGGTGAGAAAGTTAAAGCTGGCTTTTGTATCCAACACTTCGGCCAGCTTTTGGACCATTGCGCGGGCGGGCACGGCTCAGGCCGCAAGTGAATTGGGAAATGTCGAGGTGGATTTCCGAATGCCTTCCACCGGGGGGGTGGCTGAACAACGTCAGATCCTCGATGACTTGATTGCCAAGGGGGAGGATGGAATAGCCATTAGTCCCAACGATCCGGCCAACCAGACGGAGTTTCTCAACAAAATTGCAGCCCAGACTCTGCTGATTTGTCACGACAGCGACGCACCGGCCAGCAAGCGTGTTTGCTATATCGGGACGGACAATAAAGCGGCGGGTATGCAAGCCGGCCAGCTCATCAAGCAAGCCCTGCCCAATGGCGGCAAGATCATGGTCTTCGTAGGATCGATGGACGCCCAGAATGCGAAGGAGCGTTTTGCGGGAATCAAAAAGGAGATCGAGGGTTCAAACGTCCAGATTCTCGATGTACGGACTGACGAAACCGATCCGGTCCGAGCGCAAAAGAATGCCGAGGATACGCTGGTGAAATATCCCGATGTGGCCTGTTTGGTTGGGCTGTGGGCTTATAATGGTCCGGCGATTCTCAATGCCGTTCGGTCTGGCGGTTTGCAGGGCAAAGTGAAAATTGTCTGTTTTGATGAGAATGCGGAGACGTTGGCGGGCGTGGCGGAGGGGACCATTTACGCGACGGGGTGCAGCAGCCATTTGAATTCGGCCGTCAGGCCATTTTGGGAATGTCCCGCTATCTGACTGGGCATCAAGAGGCTTTGGCCGGAGGACGACAGATCATTCCCACCCTGAGTATTCAGAAGGGGAATGTGGCGGAGTTCTCCGCCCGGCTGAAGAAAATCCTCGGTCAGCAACCCTGAACCACTCCGGTGTCGTCCGATCCTGGCGTCGGGCCGGGTGTCACTTTTGCCGCGGTGGATCTCTGTTTTTCAGTTGATACGATTTATGAGAAAAGAGCTGGGGATTTTTCTTTTGCTGATTGCGCTCTGCGTGGTCACCGCCGCGATCAATCCCCGCTTTGTCTCCCAGGCCAATCTGACGAACATGTCCAATGTGGTCGGGCTATTCGGCCTCTTTAGCCTAGGTCTGGGCCTGGTGATTATCACCGGCGGCATCGACTTGTCGGTGGGGGCGATGTTTGCCCTGACCGGGGTCCTGCTTGCGATGATGCTGCGCGAGTGGCACTGGAGGTGGTCGGTGGCGGTGGCGGCGGCGGTGGCGCTGCCAATGCTTTTGGGCTGGGGCCACGCTTGGTTGATCACACGGATTAAACTCCAACCTTTCATTGTCACTCTGTGCGGCCTCCTCATTTACCGAGGGGTGGCACGGTTCTTGGCGCAGGATGCCACCAAGGGGTTCGGCGATGCGGAGGGTTTTGCCGGCTTGCGTGATTTTGCCACGGGCAAATTTCTCGGGCTGCCAATGCCTTTCGCCATCCTTATTCTCGTGTCGATTCTCATGTGGTTTGTGCTGCACCGCTCGGTTTTCGGCCGCTATTTGCTGGCTATCGGCCGAAACGAAGAGGCTGTGAGGTTTTCCGGCATCAACACGCGTCGGGTCATCATGGGTGCCTATGTCCTTGCCGGGGCTCTGACCGGAATTGCCGGAGTGCTTCTGGCTTTCTATACCAACTCCGTTTCCCCATCCACGCACGGGAATTTCTATGAGCTCTACGGGATCGCTGCGGCGGTGCTTGGGGGATGCAGTTTGCGCGGCGGCGAAGGCTCGGTGATCGGTATTTTGATCGGTGCGGCTTTGCTCCAGGTTTTACAGAACCTGGTCAATCTCCTCGGAATTCCCAGTTCCTTGAACTTCGCCGTCATGGGGGCGGTTGTGCTTTTTGGCGTGATTGCCGATCAAATCTTCCAGCGCCGCGCGGCACTCGATCAGGGCCGGCATTAGGAATGGTCCGTTTCGCATCCGCTGCCGGCTTCAAACAACGGCATCGTTAGGGCGCAAATTAAGACCATAAAGGAACCCTGGCCTAATCCGCATTTGCCAGCCAGACCCGCGGGTGAGGCTGGGACGACAGTTGTGGCGAGAGGATCGTTTTGAAGCGCTTGTTTTTCAGGGATGCTGCAGAAAGTCCGATGCCCCAGCGCTTGGGATAAAAGATCCAAAGTTCCGCCCGTCCGGTTTGTTCCGCGGTGCCGCGGCGGTTTGTGGCATAGTAAACGCTTAACCCTTTGTGTCCCGACAAGGCTCGCAATTTTGATGGCCTTCTGGGATTTTGCCCGGGGCGATTGAATTTGGCGTGAACCTCTTTAAACCGATGAGAAAAGTATTGAAAACCGCGGCTTTGCTGGCAGGCATGGTCGGCTGTATCCTGACCACACCTGCCGCCGATGGCGAGTCCATCTCCTTCACCGATAGTTATAAAGACTCTTCGGTGGCCGACGGGATGGGGGGCTACGTGGTGGTGAGTCAGGACGTGGGGGCATTCACTGCCGTTTTAAACGTGCCTGGCTTGGGCAGCCTTTCGGCCAATGACTTTACCAACACAGTTTTCAATCTCTCGTTCGGTGACGTGATTCTGAACGACAGTTTTGCCAATGGAACAAATGTCACCGCAACATCCTCGGCCTTTCTGCAAACCTGGCCGGATTCCAATTTCAACCCCGTGACGGTCGAGACAATCACTTTCTCCCGCTCAGGCAATGTTTTGACAATCAACGGTTCGGTGAATAACAATCCCCTTACCACAATTCCATTGTCCATTATTGCGGACCAGTATTATTACCGGAGCGCGGGTTTGCTCAGTGATCAGTCTGTTTTCAGACTCAGCCTCATCGGGGCGCTCAACTACGATCTCCAAAAAACGGTTTATCTCACCGGTTCGGTGATTACCAATCAAAGTGCCCAAGGTGATACCCTGACTTCTGTTACGGTCTCGGGCGCGGCCAATTTCGCCCTCCCGGTTCTCACTTTTGCAGCCCCGGTGTCCAATGCCAGATTGACCAACGAAATCGTGACGCTCCAAATCGGGACACTCGACAGGTCAACTGTCAAGGATGTGGAGATAAGCCTCAACGGGGCTGCCTATGTTCCAGCTGCCGTCGCCGGCACCAATCTGTGGTCGGCCTATCTTGATTTGCTGGCCGGCACCAACTCAGTACGGGCATACGCATTGGATTCGGACAATAATTTTTCCCTGACCAACACGCTCAGAATACAATATTTGGTGGTCAATCAACTCAACCTCCAGCTCGCGGGGCGCGGGACGATCTCGCCCAACTTCAGCAATGCGTGGCTTGAGATTGGCCGGAACTATGCGCTGACTGCGGCGCCCGGCGTGGGTTTTGTGTTCACAAACTGGACGAGCAACTTGTTGCCCGCGACGAACAGGAGCACGGTGCAGTTCCAGATGGTGTCGAACCTGAGTCTGACGGCGAACTTTGTGGATATCCAGAAG
>CAIQOK010000136.1 GCA_903873415.1 uncultured Verrucomicrobiota bacterium
GGGCGAAGAGAGTGCGACCTTCGTTCATAAGGTGAAAAACCGCAGGAATGCGGGAAGCCACCCTCCAAGAGCCGTCGCCGAATTGAAATCGAAAAATGAACGGACAGCGAAATCATGCTAATTCTATAGGGTCAGAATCGCAGTCGCAAAAAACCTAACCGGACACTAGTGAAGCAATGAATAAAATGAATGCAGTGAAGGAACCGCTCGTGCTGCTGGCGGTAGGGTTGGCATGTCTCACCGCGGTGGGATTTGCCTCCGCCGCCAAGGACCCGGGGGATGTTACGGAAACGCTCGCCGCAGCCGTCAAGCAAGACAGGCTTTCCATCACGGTGGACAACGCCCTGCTCAGCGACCCCGCGCCGGGCATTCCCAAAAAACTTCATGTCGAGTATCGGATAGGGGCGGAGAGGTTTTCGCGAGATATTCCGGAGAGTGGAAAATTGGAAATTACAACGCCGGCCGGGCGGAAGTTAGTCATTCTCAATGCCGTCTATGGGCCGGACGACAACTCAAAGCCGGGGAGCGAAGCCACGCCTGCCGGGGCAATCGAGATCCACAAAGACTTTGCGGTGGAGCGTCTCTACTCCGTGCCCCGCTCAAAAGGATCGTGGGTGGCCATGTGTTTCGATGACAAGGGCCGCATCTACGCTTCGGATCAAGGCCCCGGGCTGTTTCGCCTCACGCCACCCGCGCCAGGGAGTTCCGCCGAGCCCAAGGTGGAATTGGTCTCGGACAAATGGGGCTACTCCCAGGGCATGACCTTTATCCACGGTTCGCTTTATCTCGTTCAACACGGCGATCATTCGGAAAAGAATTTCCGCCCGGAATCGATTCTTTGCATCAAGGACACCGACGGGGACGACAAACTGGACACCGTCGAAAAGCTGTTCGAGTTCCCCAGGGTGACCGGCGATGCCGCAAACTGGTATGAACACAACGTCCACGCCATCGTGCCTGGACCGGACGGCAAATCGATCTACGTAGTCAGCGGCGACCGCAATGGACTTCCCTGCAGCAAGGGGCTTACCCCTAAACACTGGAACCGCGACAGCTGGGACTTCCAGTATGAGAAACAACCTTACTCTGGCGGCTGGGTGATGCGAGCCGATCTTGACGGCAAGAATCCGGAATATGTCTGCATGGGGTTGCGCAACTCCTACGATATGGCCTTCAACCATCAGGGCGACCTCTTCACTTTCGACAGCGATCTGGAACATGACATCGGCATGCCTAATTATCGGCCCACGGCCATCCGCCAGATTTTGAGCGGCACGGACAGCGGATGGGCTGGTCGCGCCGGCGAAATGCGATGGCACTGGACACCAAAATGGGAGGATATACAGCCCCCCTTGAAAAACATTGGTCCCGGATCTCCGACGGGAGTTGCTTTCGGCTACGGCGCAAAATTTCCCGCGCGATATCAGGAGGCATTTTTCGCCTGTGATTGGAGCTACGGGCGCATGTTTGCCGTGCATCTGTCACCCAAGGGGGCCTCCTATACCGCAGAGGTTGAAACATTCCTCAGCGCGCAAGGCCTGCCAATCGCAGACATCGCGGTATCCCCCAAAGACGGCGCCTTGTATTTTTTGATTGGCGGGCGCGCCACACAATCGGGCCTTTATCGCATCACCTATCGGGGGGCGGAAAGCACGGCACCCGCCAAACCGAAACCACTGGACAGGGCCGCCGCGGCCTTGCAGCGCCTGCGCCGGGAGCTGGAGACTTTCCACGGCGCCCCGAACCCCAAGGCACTGCCCAAGCTCTGGCCGCAGTTGGCGCATCAGGATCGGGCCATTCGTGGAGCAGCCCGCGCTGCGCTGGAGTGGCAGCCGGTTGAAACATGGAAACAGCGCGCGCTCGATGAACAAAATCCGCGCATAGCCCTGCAGGCCTTGCTGGCACTGGCACGCTCCACCGACGGCGATATCCCGGTGCAGGAGGCCTTGCTGAGTGCGCTAAAGCGTTTTGATTTCTCCAGGCTGGGAGCTGATGAACAATGCTGGTACCTGCGCGTCCTCACCGTTTCAGCAACCCGGCACGGCATGTATTCGCCCGAGGTCGCAGCCACGCTGGTGGCCCGGTTGGAACCAGCCATTCCCTCCACCGATACCCGGGTAAATGAGGAACTCATCGCACTCTGTGCCGCGCTCCACAGCAGGACTTTCATTCCACGAGCCCTTGACCTGCTGGAACGAAGCCGCACACAGGAGGAGCAAATTCTTTATACACAGGCCCTCGTCAATTCTGCCGGCAGCGCCGATTGGACTCCGTCACTGCGCGAGCGGCTCTTTAAACTGGCCATAACGCGGCTGCCGAATTGGAAGGGTGGATACTCCGTCCGGCCGACGCGCGACGGCAGGCTCGTGGCCATCGTGGCAATGCTCACCGAAGACCAGCATAAGCAGTTCGCGGAACTCATCGCCACCGCACAGAAGCCTCCCGCGCTGATGCCAGCCAACACCCGTCACTTCGTAAAACAATGGAAGCTTGAGGATTTCACACCTGCACTGGAGGCCGGACTCAAGGGCAACCGGGATCTCGCAAACGGCCGAACCCTCTTCAATGCCACCGGCTGCCTCGCATGCCATAATTTCCGCGGCGAAGGCGGAATGGCCGGACCGGATCTGACCAGCGTCGGGGGGCGCTATACCGCCCGCGATTTGATGGACAACATCGTGAACCCAAGCAAGGTGATCAATGAACAGAATGCCATCACTATCTATACGATGAACGACGGCAGCACCATTGAAGGCCGCACCGTTAACATGGCCGGCGACATGATCATGGTGGCAACCAATCCCATGGATCCCGGCGGCTCAGAGGTTCGATTCAGCAGTAAAAACCTCAAGAGCGTCAAACGGTCTGCCGTTTCGCTGATGCCACAGGGCTTGCTCGACACGCTGACCGAGGCCGATCTGCTGGATCTGCTGGCTTACCTGAGGCAGCCCGCCACGGATTCCATTTATAGCGCAGGAATTCAGCACTAAGAGTTGTCCATGATCGTATAGGGTGATGCGATGAAAAATTCTTTCAACGAACTGGATCAGGAGCTGATGACTTTCTGAGAGTCGGAAATCAAAAGAAAAGCCGTGCCTACTCCATTTAAGCTCCGTTCCTGTTGCAGGCCATTGGCGAACAGTGAAAAGTGGCGCTCTAAGAGGAGGCCGGAGACTTAAACCGGACAGAAAATAAAACCGGTTTTTAGAAATACAAATGAAGCACTTCACTTGAAACAAAACGGTCAAGGCGGCACCAAATCATCCCGCCGCCGCGCGGCAACGATCTATCCAACACGCGGATGTCAGCGGGCGGTCAAAACCAGCCAGGGATGGGCAGATGAAAACCGGCCACTTTGAGAGTGGGATTGCGCAGTCGGCGGCGAAAGCCGCATTGATGCGCGATGAATCAACTCAACGTGAGCCTGCAACATTCCATTACTA
>CAIQOK010000137.1 GCA_903873415.1 uncultured Verrucomicrobiota bacterium
GAAGAAAACCAAAAGCAGAAAACCGGCCCACGAAAAACAAACAAAACAACAACAATGCCCGCCGACCTTGTAGCGTAATTAAACTGCGCTTGAGGTCATTGATTCAAAAACGCGCCGCTGCCGGCTTTCGAATCCAGGTTAATCCAGCTTGATCTCTTGACCTGAACCACAAACCTCTGCACCCAAACAAAAACGGGCGGCTTGTTACCAAGCCGCCCGTGAGAGTCTGCCGCCAGAAACTTAATTGCCCGGTTCGGTCTTCATGCCGGCCGATTTCCAGCCGGAAATGCCCGCCGACATATGTTTGATGTTGGTGTAGCCCAGCTTCTGCGCCGCTTTAGCCGCACGGGCATAAGCACCGCACCGCGGACTGCCGCAATACGCCACAATCAGAGCGCCTTTGTCCTGCGGCAGTTTCGCCGACAGGTTGTCCTGGATCGCCGCGAAGTTCAGCGCCCCGGGAACATGCCCCTCGTTGTAAGACTCACTGCCGTTGACATCAAGGATGACCGCCGCCTTGGATTCGGAGAGGGCCTTGACATCCGAAACACTGATATCAGAGAACTCGGCGGCGCGAACGGCAACAGCCAGGAAGAGGGCGGCAAAAAGTATGGATATTTTTTTCATGTGATTTTAAAGGTTTGGTTGATGGTTCAATCGCCTGCTTTATCTATTATCCGGCGACGTCCTAATCCATTGACAGCAAACGGGGCGAAAGTCAAGTTTTCTACCGTGCGAGATTCCCGCCATTCCATCAAAAAGCCTCCTGGCTTTGATAAAATTCTGCAGGCATAGGCAGCATCGAACCCCACGGGCTTGACCTCAGGCCAACTCCAAAATCAGGTTGGCGTATTGGGCGGTATCGCCGGTACGGATGCTGCCGATGGCCTGGGGCAAGCGCTCCTTGCACTCAATCTTCGGTTCAAAGGCCACCTCGACGCCTTTCACGGCCGCCATAAATCTGGTCCGCGTGTTCTTGGGGTTGCCTTGCAGAAATTCCTGCGCCATCCACGCCTTGCCTGAGATGAAATCCGAGCGTATGGGCGCCAGAGTCTGCAAGACAGTGGGCACATCATCCACCAGAGACAAATCGACGGTCTCTATCTGCGGCCAGAAGGGAAAGCCCCGGTCGGCTATGACCAAGGTGTTTTTGTATGTCGCACCCTTGCAATCAGGGATAACAACCGGGGATTGAGAATGCCGGATTTAAGCATGCCGGCAACTCAAGCGTGGGCTGAAATTCCGGAGGCCTTGGGCGAAGCCGACCGGAGTTTGGTAATGATCGGCGGCAGATGTTTCAGCACGTGATCCACCTCGGATTCCGTGTTGTAAACACCCAAGCTGAACCGGACGCTACCCCGGGCCCGCTGGGGATCGCACCCCATGGCGACCAGGACATGAGAAGGATCGAGCGATCCCGAAGTGCAGGCCGAACCGCTGGAGACGCAGATACCTTCATGGTCTAGCAATGAAAGAATGGATTCCGCCTCCACACCGGCGAAACAGAGGTTTGAAGTATTCGGCAAGCGCGGTTCCTTGGCCCCGTTACGCACCGTGCCTGGAATCCGACTCAGAATGCCGTTCTCCAGTTTGTC
Source organism: uncultured Verrucomicrobiota bacterium (assembly GCA_903873415.1). Lineage (GTDB taxonomy): Bacteria > Verrucomicrobiota > Verrucomicrobiia > Limisphaerales > CAIQOK01 > CAIQOK01. The sequence continues at coordinate 1,596 of CAIQOK010000137.1, forward strand.
CCGTAATGCACGGATCCGGATGTTTTCATCGCCGAGATGCGCAAGAGCGAGTTGCGCCGCCCGGCCGAATCCTACGATGTAGGGGACGTTTTCCGTGCCGCCCCGGCGCCCGTGTTCCTGACCGCCACCGATGATGTAAGGGGCATAGCGGGTGTGGTGCCGCACATAGAGCATGCCTATGCCCTTGGGGGCATGCAGCTTGTGAGCCGAGAGCGAAAGATAGTTCACGCCCAATTCTTTCACATCAATCTTGAGCTTGCCCGGCACCTGAACGGCATCGGTGTGAAACGGGACCCCCTTGCCCTGACATAGGGCGGCGATCTCCTCGATTGGAAAGAGCACACCGGTTTCGTTGTTGGCCCACATCACCGACACGATGGCGGTGTCAGGGCGGATGTTTTTTTCGAGCAGATGCAGGTCGATGCCGCCGTCGGATTCGACCGGGAGGAAGGTGACTTCGTAGCCGAGTTTTTTGAGATGGTTGCCGAATTTAATGTTGGCGGAGTGCTCCACGGCAGTGGTGACAATATGGCGTTTGTGGGGATGGGTGATCAGGGCGCTATGGAGGGCGGAGTTGTTGCTCTCGGTGCCACAGCTGGTGAAGATGATTTCATGCGGTTCGGCATTGATGAGTGCCGCGACCTTGGCGCGGGCGTCGTCGATGTGTTTGGCGACTTTTTTGCCGAATCCATACACGCTGGAAGGATTACCCCAGTGCTCGTGCAGGAAGGGGAGCATTGCCTCCACAACCTCGGGGGCGACCCGGGTTGTGGCGTTATTGTCGAAATAATAAATCACCTGCTGGCTCATTTTTCTAAGGGGTGAAACGCCGGGAAAAGACGGTCGGCGCTTTCACCAAGAGGAAATACTGGAATTTCTTTCGGATTTTTGCTAGGTAAAAAGAAGGCCCATGGGCGCGCCAAATCTGATTTGACAAACCATGCCGGAACAAACGATAATCCTAAATATCATAACCAACTAACTTGTGATTAGCGAAACGCCAGTAAAACAGCGGACCCATGTGGAAGAGATCAAGGAAGCGATTCCCACTTTGGGAGGAACGATTGCCGCGACTTTGAATGAAGGCAGCACGGATCATTTTTCCGAGGACGACTGTCATTTCCTCAAATTTCACGGGTCTTATCAGCAGGATGACCGGGATCTGCGCAAGACCGGCAAAAAATACATGATGATGGTACGCGGGCGCATTCCCGGCGGCGTCATGACAGCCAAGCAATGGTGCGTCTTCGACGATCTGGCCACAGATCACGGCAACAACACTTTGCGCATCACCACCCGGCAAAGCATCCAGTTCCACGGTGTGGTTATGTCCGGGCTGCGTCCGCTGGTGAAAAAAATCAACGAGTCGCTTCTCTCCACTTTGGCGGCCTGCGGCGATGTGAACCGCAACGTCATGGTTTCGCCAACTCCGGCTTATACGACGGCACGCGAAGAGGTTTTTGCCGACGCCCAAAAGGTCACCTTGGCTTTGGCGCCCCAGACCAAAGCCTATCACTCCATCTGGATTGACGGCGTTCAACTCGAGAACGCGTCGGAGGAAAACAAAAGTTTTGTCGATCCTCTCTATGGCAAAACGTATCTGCCCCGAAAATTCAAGATTGCCTTTGTGATTCCGCCGGTGAACGATATGGACGTCTTCACAAACTGTCTGGGCTTTATCGCCGTGGTGGAAAACGACCGTGTTGTCGGCTACAACTTGTGCGTCGGCGGCGGCATGGGCCGCAGCCACGGCAACGAACAGACCTATCCGCGTCTGGCCGATGTGATTGGTTTTTTCACTCCGGACAAGCTGGTGGATGTGGCCAAGGCGGTGCTGACGATTCATCGGGATTTCGGGGATCGTACGGACCGGAAACACGCGCGTTTAAAATATGTGGTGGCGGAGCGTGGCGTGGAGTTTATGCGCCACGAGGTGAACCAGAGGGCGGGAATCACATTGGCTCCGAGCAGGCCCTGCCAATTCACCAGCACACAAGATTTGATCGGCTGGCAAAAGGCAGTGGATGGCAGCTGGTTTCTGGGGTTATTTGTGGACATGGGCCGGTTGAAAGACGCGCAAAAGAGGGCGTTGCGGGAAGTGGCGGAGAAATTCCCGCAGCTGGAATTTCGTTTGACCGCAAACCAAAACGTGATAATCGCCAACGTGAGCCAGGCGGACAAGCCTGCGGTTACCGCCCTGTTAAACGGTGCCGGAGTGAAAACCGAGAATCAAACCACGGTGCTGCACGCGGCTTCAATGGCTTGCCCGTCCATGCCGACCTGCGGACTGGGACTGGCGGAATCGGAGCGCTACCTGCCCGGATTGATCGACCGCCTCGAAAAAATCTGTGCCGATCTGGGGCTGGCCGATGAGGAGATTGTGATCCGCTCCACGGGCTGCCCCAACGGCTGCGCCCGTCCTTACATGGCGGAGATCGCTTTTGTGGGCAAGGCCCCAGGGCGCTATCAGGTCTGGCTTGGGGGCAACGCGTCAGGAACGCGACTAAACCGCAGCTGGAAAGACATGGTGAAGGATCCGGACATGGAGACCGAACTCCGGCCGGTGCTGGCGCGTTTCGCCACGGAACGGGCTGCCGGCGAAAGATTTGGCGACTGGTGCGACCGGGTGTTGCTCAGGGAACAAGTTGCCGTGGCCAGTTAGCCGCCAAGCGTTAAGGCCACCAGCCTGATTCATCATGCCGTCCCAGACCACACCCTACTCATGACACCCGAGCAAATCTCCCAGGCCAACGCCGAGTTGAAAGATCGACCTGCACTGGACATCATCCGCTGGGCGGTGGCCCAGTCCAACGGGCGCGCCATCGTTTCAACCAACTTCCGCCCCTACGAAGCAGTCATCCTGCACTTGGCCGTCCAGATCCAACCGGACATCCAAGTGCTGTGGGCCGATCATGGCTACAACCGCCCCGCGACTTACAAGCATGCCGAACGGTTGCGGGAGCAACTCGGCTTGAATGTGAAAGGGTTTGTCCCCAAGATGACCGCGGCTCATTACGATGCGATTCACGGCGGGGCGCCACAACCCACGCCGGAAAACGAGGAACGCATCAAACAATTCAGCACTGTGATGAAGCTGGAGCCTTTCCTGCGCGGCATGAGGGAACTGGCCCCCACCATCTGGCTCACGGCCCTGCGCAAGGTGCAAAACCCCAACCGGGCCGGGCTGGATGTCGTCTTGGCGGACCAGAATTTCCAAACCATCAAAGTCAGCCCCGTGTTTCACTGGAGCGACGCCGAGATGGAATCCTATCTTCAGCAGCATCAACTGCCGAATGAATGGGATTATTTCGATCCCGCCAAGGCCGATGAAAAGCGCGAATGCGGACTCCATGCCGCATGGGGCGGCAAAGCCGTGAAAGCCTGATCCCCCCAAGCAGAGATGCACATGAATTCCCGAGAATGGAGGCCTTGGCTTGCGGCTGCGAAGCCGGGCCGGGTTGTTTTGCATCCGTGTTTAATCCGGTTCGTCTGTGATTGATTTTCCTCCCCAATGAACAGTTACCACCTAGACCATCTGCAGTATTTGGAAACGGAAGCCATTCACGTCATGCGTGAGGTTGCGGCGGAGTTTGAGCGACCGGTGCTGCTCTTCTCCGGCGGCAAGGATTCCATCTGCCTGCTCCGGCTTGCGGAGAAGGCGTTCCTGCCGTCGGATCTGCCGATGCCGTTTTTGAACATCGAAACCGGGCACGAATTCCCGGAATTACTGGAATTTCGTGACCGCCGGGCCGCCCAGCTGGGCGCCAAACTCTTAGTGCGAACCGTGGACGACGCCATAGCCAAGGGACTGGCCATGCCCAAACCCGGGGTGGTCAGCCGCAACCAACTGCAGACCCCGGCGCTTCTGGGGGCCATTGAGGAATTCCACTTTGACTGCTGCATCGGCGGAGCTCGGCGCGACGAGGAAAAAGCGCGAGCCAAGGAACGCTTTTTCAGTTTCCGCGACGGCTTCGGCCAATGGGATCCCAAAAACCAGCGGCCGGAAATCTGGAACCTGTACAATGCGCGGGTCAACCAGGGCGAAAACATGCGCGTCTTCCCGCTGTCCAACTGGACGGAGATGGACGTTTGGGAATACATTAAACGCGAGCAACTTGAGGTGCCGAACATTTACTTCAGCCACACCCGGGACTGTTTCCGCCGCGGCGGCCAGTGGACGCCCCTGCCCCCGGACCACACCGATACTACCAAACCAGACCCCTACGCCGGTGCCCGACCCAAACCCAATGAACCCATCAAAAAACTGGTCGTCCGGGTTCGAACCATCGCCGACATGATCAGCACCGGGATGATTGAATCGCCGGCGGAAAGCGTGGATGACATCATCGCCGAGATTGCCGCCGCGCGGGTGACGGAGCGCGGCACCCGGGCCGATGACAGGGCTTCAGAGGCGGCCATGGAAGACCGGAAGAAAGCGGGATACTTCTAAGCGGCTGGAGATGCCATATGTCTGATAGAATCCATTCGTCCGGTGAACTGGAATCGTGGAAAACCGTGCTGGAGTTGGCTCAATTCGAACGATCAGCCTTTCGTCATGAGTCAGCCATCCATGACTTTACATTGAAAGATCCATTCGAAAAACCACTTGAAATGGCAGCCCAATCAGGCCGTCTGTTTTCCGCGCTGATCCTTTCAACACCCGGCCGAACTTAAAATCCCCAACTGCGATTTGTCCTCTACTGCCATGCCCCACCCACACCCCATCGAACTTTTGCGCTTCAACACCTGCGGCAGTGTTGACGACGGCAAATCCACCCTGATCGGCCGCCTGCTCTATGACTCCAAGAACCTGATGGAAGACCAGATCGAGGCCTTGGAACGATCGGCGGACATCACCGGCGGCGGCCAGATCAATCTGGCCAACCTGACCGACGGCCTGCGGGCCGAACGCGAGCAGGGCATCACCATCGACGTGGCCTACCGCTATTTCGCCACCCCTCGCCGCAAGTTCATCGTGGCCGATACGCCCGGCCACGTGCAATACACCCGGAACATGGTCACCGGGGCATCCACAGCCAACCTCTCCATCGTGCTGGTGGATGCTCGTCAGGGTGTGATTGAGCAGAGCCGCCGCCACACCTATCTGGCGGCACTGCTGGGCATCCCGCACATTGTCATCGCCGTCAACAAAATGGATCTCGTCGGCTGGAGCGAGGAGCGGTTTCTGGAGATTCGGGATGAGTTTGAGAAATTCCTCCCCCGGCTTGACACCCTACGCGATGTGAAGTTCATCCCCATGAGCGCGCTCAACGGGGATAACGTGGTGGATCCATCCAAGCACACCCCTTGGTATCAGGGGCCGGCCTTGCTGGGGCATCTGGAAACCGTACACATCGCCAGCGACTGGAACATGAGCGCCTTCCGCTTCCCGGTGCAGTGGGTCAACCGCCCGAACAATCCAACAGACCAAAACCTGCATGACTTCCGGGGCCTGAGCGGCCAGATCGCCGGCGGCTTGGTCCGCAAAGGGCAGCCGGTAATAGTGCTGCCCAGCGGCCTGCGCAGCAGCATCAAGGAAATCTGGACTCATCAGAGCGCCGTTGAAGAGGCATTCTGCCCGCAATCCGTCACGCTGTGCCTGGAACATGACGTCGATGTAAGCCGGGGCGACATGATTGTGGGCTTTGAAAACCTGCCCGGGATGGGATCGGATTTGCAAGCGCGGGTTTGTTGGATGCACCAGCGCCCCCTTCAGCCGGGGAAAAAGTATTTCCTGAAACACTCCACGCAGACTGTCCAGGCAGTAATCACCAGTCTGGAGAGCCGGATCAACATCTCCACCTTCGAGCCGGAACCGCACCCGCCCGAGCTGACAATCAACGATATCGGCGTCATCCGCATTAAAACCGCCAAACCTCTCGTGTTCGATGGCTATAACACAAACCGGCTTACCGGCTCGTTCATCCTGATTGAACAGGGGACCAACGCAACAGTAGCTGCCGGCATGCTGACCGCGCCGGGCGCCGCAGTGAAACTGGACGACAACGATTTTGCAATCTAGCCGTCGGCGGCTACATCAGACGGGGCCGGAGTCGCTCCACGGATAATCAGATCTTGGATCAGATCAAAATCCGATTTAGGATGGATTTGCGGCGAATCTGTGGCCAATCTTCCTCATGGCTGAAAAGAGCGTAAGCGAAGTTTCCCGGGACCTGCGGTTGTTGTATCAAAAAGGGCTCGATGCGCTGTCCCGCGAAAACCTGGACTACGCCCTAGATCTTTTCAATCAGGTATTGCTCAAGGAACCCTCCTTCCATGACTGCCGCCGGGGCCTTAGAACCGCCCAGCTCAGGAAGGCCGCAGGCGTCGGTGGGGCTGGCGGTTTTTTCAAGAAAGCTTTCAGCAGCGTCAGTTCCACCCCGCTGGTGGCCAAGGGGCAGATGGCCTTGCGCAACAACCCCGGAGAAGCGATGCATTGGGCCGAGCAGATTCTCAACGGGGATCCGTCCAACGCCAGTGCCCACAAAATCATTCTGGAGGCCGCCACCACGCTGGAATTGCCCCGCACCCGTGCGATGGCCCTGGAGGCTCTGGTCAAAAAATCCCCCAAAGACAAGGCCTTGGTGATCCAGTTCTCCGAGGTTCTGGCTCAGATTGGCGAGGAGGCCGTTGCGGAAAACGTGCTGCAGGAGCTGGCTCGGGTTGCCCCCGGCGACCCAGATTTAGCCAAAGCCCTGAAAAACATTTCGGCCCACAAAACCCTCAACGAAGGCGGCTACGAAACCTTAAGCGAAGGACAGGGGTCCTACCGCGACATTTTGAAGGATAAGAAAGAGGCCGTCTTGCTGGAGCAGGAAAAAAGGGTGCAGCTCAATGAGGATGTCGCCAGCCGGCTGATTCAGGAATATGAAGTCCGACTCCAGACCGAACCGGACAACCTCAAACTGGTTCGCTCGCTGGCGGAGTTATACAGTCAGAAAAACCAATTCGACCGCGCCCTGGTGCTTTACAGGCGCATTCAGGAATCCGAGATGGGTGCCAACGACCCCGCGCTGGAACGTGCCGTCGCCACCACGCTCGTTCGCAGTATGGACTACGCGGCCGGCGAATTGAACCCCTTCGAGGAGGGCCACGCCGACAAGGTATCCCTGATCCAGACCGAAAAGCTGGCCTTTCAACTCGAAGACTGCCGAAAACGCGTGGAAAAATTCCCCACCGATCTGTCGATCCGTTTTGAAATGGGGGTGCTGTATTTCCAGGCCGGAAAGATTGGCGAAGCCATCCAGGAACTGCAAAAGGCTCAGAACAACCCCCACAAGCGCTTCCCGGCCATGAACTATCTGGCCCAATGTTTTGCCCGGCGCAAAATGCATGATTTGGCCGCGCGCACCCTGCAAAACGCCATCAAGGAGAAAATCGTGTTTGATGAGGAGAAAAAGGAGCTCATCTACAATCTGGGCTGCGTGCTGCAGGACATGGGCAAAGGCGCAGAAGCCCTGGAGCAACTCAAACAGATTTACGAGGTGGACATAGGCTACCGCGACGTTGCGGCCAAGGTGGACGCGTTCTATGCGGGACAATAGGTACCGCCGCCAGACCGCCGCAGGCCCGCAGGAAATTGTGTCGCGGGAAATTGTTTTCAAGCCGCCTCCGCAGGTGCATTATGGGTCACAAATGATGGCCAAACTTAATTCACTGATCCGTCCGCTGGTGCAGGCATTGCATCCCTATGTGCCGGGGGAACAGCCGAAAATCCCGGGACTGATCAAACTCAACACCAACGAAAACCCCTACCCGCCCTCCCCCCGCGTGCGCGCCGCTGTGCGCGCCGCCGTCGATGCTAGGCTCAGACTTTATCCCGATCCCTCAGCCGAACGGCTGCGGGAAAAACTCGCGCAACTGCACAACTGCCGGATCGAAAACATCCTGGTAAGCAACGGGTCGGACGAGGGATTGGCACTGGCTGTGCGGGGATTTGTTGAACCTGGAATGGAGGGCGACTCCGGCACGGTTCAATATTTCACCCCCAGCTATTCGCTCTATCCGGTGCTGGCAGACAGTCATGGCGCGCGAAAAAACGCGGTACCTCTCCATCCCGACTTCTCGCTGCCATCGGTGGCCGAGTTGAAGCGGGGAAAGGCTTGGCAATTTCATTCGGCGCTGACACTGATCACGACACCCAACGCCCCGAGCGGTCGCGGTTATGAGACAGCCTCGCTGGAAAAGCTATGCCGCGCACAAAAGGGAGTCGTGGTGCTGGATGAGGCCTATGTGGACTTCGCCCGGGAGAACGCCCTGGCTTTGGCCCTGCAGTTCCCCCATGTCTTAGCGGCCCGAACTTTTTCCAAGGCCTATTCCCTCTGTTTCCAGCGCGTGGGTTATCTGGTCGGCCACCCCGGACTGATCGGTGCCATACACCGGCTCCGGGACAGTTACAACGTGAACGGACTCGGCCAGATTGCCGCCGAAACGACACTGGACGACCTGCCCTACTATCAGGGGAACTTCAAGAAAATCATCGCGACGCGCGAGGAACTTTCGCGGGAACTCACCAAGCTTGGATTCCGGGTGCTGCCCAGCCAAACGAACTTCATTCTGACCCGGCCGCCGGTTTACTCCGCCCGGCAATGGCTGGCTAAATTGCGAGACCATAAAATCCTGGTCCGCTGGTTCAGCGCTCCGGAGGTGGATTCCTATCTGCGCATCACCATCGGCACGATGGCCGAAGCCAGATTGCTCCTCACCGCGGCCCGGCAGATTCTCAAACGCTGAAATCCCAACATCCTGCAACGCCGCCCCGTTTCGGGACATCCCAGCCCACCTTCGACAGACCGAGACATCCCCGGCTTCGCGGCATTGTTAATGCTGGAAGGCGGGTTGTGTATATTGATTACTATGGCCTGACGGAACCGCCGTTCGACATTACGCCGAACCCGCGGTTCCTCTTTTACAGCGAGAAGCATCGCGAGGCCTATAACCATCTGCTTTACGGCATCCGGGAACGAAAGGGGTTCATCCAGCTGACCGGCGAGGTCGGAGCCGGCAAGACCACCCTCTGCCGGGCCATTCTCCAGCAACTCAGCAACGACTACGCCACGGCCCTCATCCTCAATCCAGTCCTGAGTGCGGATGAACTGATGAAAGCCATTGCCATCGAATTTGGACTGAATGTCCGCGGGCTAGACCGGCTGGATACGGTGGCGCAGATCAACAATTTCCTGCTCTGGCAAGTGGAACAGGGGCGGGACGCAGTGCTGATTATCGACGAGGCCCAAGACTTGACAGAAGAGTTGCTTGAGCAAGTGCGTCTGCTGTCCAATCTGGAAATGGACAACCGGAAGCTCCTGCAAATCGTGCTCATGGGGCAGCCGGAACTTCGGGACCGACTCAACAGCCCGCGACTGCGGCAGTTGCGCCAGCGCATCACCGTGCGCTACCATCTCCAAGCGTTAAACCGAACCGAGTGTATCCGACCGGCGGATCCATGCCTCAGGGTGCGCAGATTTCCTGATCAAGAAGGTTCGGATGTCTTGGCCCGCTACCTGACCCAGGCTTGCGGTGTGAGGTTTTTCACCTCGGCAGTGCTCACGGTTCCAATCCTAGGC
>CAIQOK010000138.1 GCA_903873415.1 uncultured Verrucomicrobiota bacterium
CATCAATGCGGCTTTCGCCGCCGACTGCGCAATCCCACTCTCAAAGTGGCCGGTTTTCATCTGCCCATCCCTGGCTGGTTTTGACCGCCCGCTGACAACTCAACGCCCCCGATTTTATTCACTCATTCACTCCTTGACCACCACTTCAACCGCGAAAATTAGGTTTATTGGATGTTTTGCCCAGGATCGGAACCTCTAGAAGTGCCGAGGCGAAAAACCTCACACCAAAAGCCTAGGCCAAGTCGCGGGGCAAGCCCTCCAGACCTGCTTGATCAGGAAACCTGCGAGCCATGAGGTATGGATTAGCCGGTCGGATACTTTACACCGAAATTGTCATCTTGGCCGCTTCCGGTTTCAGCTCAGTGATTCCGACCCGGAGTCCGATCCACAACCAACCACTGGAGGTCCAAATCATTGATTCCGGGCGTCAGGTGGGAACCGAACTCGGTCCAGTTCCCATAGATCACCGGTTGAATTGTGTTGGAGGACTTCCATTTGTGAACCTCGGAATGCCCGTCCACAAAGGACAACCCCACCGCGCCATTGTGATAGCTCGCGGGAAAATCCACGTAACTTGGCGTGTCGGTGTCCACAAACATTGCCCCGTCATTGATTGAATCGGGGTGCTCGTCCATGAATGTCCACGCCATGGAAGGAGACATGTGCAACTGGGAAAGCTTAAGAATCTGATAACAGCCGCTGGTGACGACCCCGCCTCCCCAGACACCGTTCAAGGCCATGCTCCTGACCCTGCCCTGCCAGCGGACGGCGCGCTGCTCGGCCCCGAGAAAAACATCGGCCGGACATTTGAAAATAGCGGTGGATTTGGAGGTGTAGGGCGCCAAAACACAATAGGTCGGATCCGTCAGATAGGTTGTGTTGATGTTATCGGTATTAAGAGCCGACCAATCCAGGTTCCCCTTGACCCAAGCTTTATCAGCGCCTCCGCCACCGTTGTTGTTACAAAGCGTGTCGTTGTTGTCGTGCGAATACATCAGCCACGCCAGATTCAACTGCTTGGTATTATTCATGCACTGCAGCGCCTGAGCCTTGATCTTCGCCTTGCCCAGCGCCGGCAGGAGCAAGGCCGCCAGAATGGCAATAATGGCGATGACAACCAACAACTCGATCAGTGTGAATGCGCGGAAGAAGCGCGATGGGACGATCCTCCAGTCGTTCGGCACCCGCGTCGGGGATTTTGCGGCGCGAAACCGCCATCCATTCGCCGCAGGAACATCGACAGGAAGACTCATGGATGGAGGGATGATTTTTAAAAACATGTTGCCTCTGAGCTGGCCCACGCGATGCCACAGGGTGTGATTAAAAGTTCACCCTTCAACCTGAGCTGACATTGGGTGGGGAGAGAATCCAGAAAAAAAGGGGGCTCCGGTTGGCAAGTCTGCCGTTTGACCGGGGCCCCCCTCGCGAGAGGAACAGTTTAGAGTTTCCAGCCGTGACGGTAGGCCGGGTTGACCAGAGCATTGGCCTCGTGGTTGTCGGCAAACCGCGCCTTGGCACCATTCCAGTGCAAGGTCTGACCCGGAAAACGGATGGCGATGAGGCCCAGCAACGCCAACTCGGTGAGAGGACCGCCGTAGGCGAAGTTAGAACCCGCTTGGCGACCGGTGCGGATGGCCTCGGCCCAATCCCAGGCGTGCCCTTGGACCCGGGGGAATTTTTCAGCCGGAGCGTTCTTGCCGGCGTGGGCCTCCATCAACTCGTCAGGGACGAGGTGGCAGCCGCCGCCGCCGTGTGAGCCGTGAACAATCATGCCCTTGTCACCGAAGATAATTGCGCCGGTACCGGGGACTTTTTCATCGGATGAAAACTCTTTCGGCCGGGGAATCTTGATGTTGCCATCATGCCAGACGAGTTTGACCGGCCCGCGGGCGCCCTTGGCGGCAAACTCAAAGGTAATCTTCGTGCCGGGGGGATAAGTCAGTCCGTGTTTCTCAAGTTCGTAGCCGGTGACTTCGGCCTGAACGGAGGTGGGAGCTCCGAGATCCAGCGCCCAGAAGGACGGATCGACGACGTGACAAATCCAATCGCCAATGGCACCGCCGCCGAAGGGCATAAAGCCGCGCCAGTTCCAAGGAACCCACAGCGGCGAGTAGGCGCGGAACTGAGCGGGTCCGAGCCAGAGCTCATAGTCCAGACCGGCGGGGACATCGTGGTGTTCCTGCAGCTTGCCGAGGTTGGGGATCTGGCAATAGACGTTTTGAAAGGCATTGCAGCCGGCATGGACGGTATGCACCTGGCCGATTGCGCCAGCCCCGATCCACTCGTTGACGCGGCGGATAGAGTCGCTGGAATGGCCCTGGTTGCCGAGCTGGGAGACCACTTTGTATTTGGTGGCGGCGTGCATCAATTCACGCACTTCATGGATCGAATGGGCCAGAGGCTTTTCGCAATAAACATGTTTACCCCGGCGCATGGCTTCCATGGCAATCATGGCATGGGTATGGTCGGGGGTGCCAATGACCACGCCGTCGATCTCCTTGCCCATCTTATCGAGCATGACCCGGTAATCGGTGAAGCGGCGGGCATTGGGGTATTTGGCGAATTCCTTGGCGGCGTATTTTTCGTCCACATCGCACAAGGCTACCATGTTGTGCCCCAGCCCCGCCACCTCGTCCACATCGGCTCCGCCGCGGCTTCCGATGCCGATGCCGGCCACATTAAGTTTGGCGTTGGGCGAGCTTACGGCGCCGCGCAGCAATGCGCCGGGCAGGATGTTGAACAGAGCCACGCCGGCACTTGCGCCGTAGATGAATTTGCGCCGGTTCATTTGATTTGTTTTTTGATCACTCATGATGTTTGTTCTGGGTTTGGTTTATTAGAAGCATTGTTAAGGATAGCCCCCGTTAAATCGAGATCTATTCTCCGTTCCAGCGGAAGGCCTTGCCCTTGGCAAGAATGACATCCTTGGTCACATTCCCGCAACGCAAGCGGAGCGGATTGCCATTGAGCGAACGGATGACGGCCCGGGTCAACTTGCCGCGGATCCACGCGATGTCCACCTCAAATCCGCCCCGTGCGCGAAGGCCTGACACCGAACCGCTGGGCCAGGCGCTCGGCAATGCCGGCAGGAACTGAAGCTCACCGGCCTGACTCTGGAGCAGCATCTCGGCAATAGCCGCTGTCGCTCCGAAATTGCCGTCGATCTGAAACGGTGGATGGGTATCAAAGAGGTTGGGAAGCGTTCCCTTTTTAAGGAGATTGCTCAGCATGAGATTGGCATGGTCGCCATCCTGCAAACGGGCCCAAAAATTGACCTTCCAGGCCATGCTCCACCCCGTGCCGCCATCACCACGGCTAAGCAGGGACTTCTTCGCAGCTTCGAACAGTTCGGGTGTTTCGGTGCGGGTGATCTGATGACCGGGATGCAGGCCGAACAAATGCGAGGTGTGCCGGTGATGCTGATCCGTCTCCTCATAATCCTCCACCCACTCCTGAAGGCGGCCGGTGCGGGAACTGATCTGGAGAGGGGCGAGTTTCTTCTGAGCGGACTCGACCTCGCGCCGGAATTGCGCGTCGAACTGGCCGTCGGGTCCCAAGGCACGATTTGCCTCCAGAACATTCACGAAGAGATCATGAATGATTTCCAGATCCATGGTGGAGGCATAGGTGAAGCCGGAGGTGGTTCCATCGGCCTTTCGAAAACCGTTTTCCGGGGAATGGGATGGATTTGTGACCAGCCTGCCCGCCACGGGACTGCCGGCCGGAGCTTCCACCAGAAAATCCAGAATGAACCGCGCAGCCCCCTTGAGCATGGGATAGCCATGCTGCCGCAGGTAATCCTTGTCGCCTGTAAACCGGTAATACTCCATGAGATCCCGCGATGCCCAAGCCGCCCCCACGGGCCAGACTCCGTGCACTCCGTCGGCGGGCGTGGTATAGCCGAAGATGTCGGAGAGATGATGCACCACCCAGCCCCGGGCGCCGTAGTGAGCTTGTGCTGCCTTCTCCCCATAGGGCATGAGGGTCTCCATGTAGTCAAACAACGGACGGTGGCATTCGGAGAGGTTGCAGACCTCTGCCGGCCAATAGTTCATCTGGAGATTGATGTTGAAATGATAATCGCTATTCCAAGGGGCGTTGTAGTGCTGACACCATTTGCCCTGCAAATTGGCGGGAAGCGATCCTGGTCGGGAACTGCCCATCAGCAGATACCGCCCGAATTGGAAATAGAGAGAGATCAATTGCAGATCGGTTTTACCCTCCCTTACGGCAGCCAGACGCTCGTCTGTGGGCTGGCTGGACACCTCCGGTTTTCCAATCTCAAGTTTGACACGGCGGAAGAGCTGCTGATGATCCTTGATGTGTGCGACCAGAAGCTGGGCATACGGCTTATGGGCTGCGGCCAGCAAGGTTGCCTCACAGCGGGCTGTGGCGTCGCCACTCAGATCCTCCGGGCCCTTGTAGCTGGTAGCCCCCACCAGGAAGAGGGTCGCTTCGTTTGCATTCTCAACCCGCAACGCCTCTCCCTCGCAGATCACCTTCCCCCCCTTGGTTTCGGCTTGGAGTTGTGCCTCATACTTCAATTCCAGCTGCCCGCGCATCGAAAGACGATTCGGAGCGATGCAGCGCGTGGTGGCCCCGGAGCGCTCCAGTCGCGCTGCAAAATTGATCTTCCCGGCCTCATCCGCGGTAAAATGGATCACGATGACATTGTCTAGGGCACTGGCGAAAATGGAACGGGTGTAGCGGACGCCGTCGGCGGTGTAGCCAACCGACGCCACGCCGGTATCCAGATTCAGGTCACGGCGGTAACCTTGAACGGCTGGACGGGCCGGCAGATCCAGCAACAGGTCGCCAAGGGTTTGATAAGATTTCACATGGCCAGGAATCCCCATCATGCCCTGCTCCGCCACTTTGGTGGCCTCCTCATTTTTCCCGTCAAAAAGCAACCGCCGCACCTTGGCAAGCGCGCCCAAAGCTTTGGGATTGATGCCTTCGTGATGCATGCCGTCCCAGACAGACTCCTCGTTGAACTGGATGCGTTCCCGTTCAATTCCGCCATGGATCATGGCGGCCAGACGGCCGTTGCCCACAGGCAGCGCCTCTGTTTCCCAACGGGTGGCAGGGCGACGATACCAAAGAGTCAGCGGCTCCTCCGGGGCGGAAGCTTCGCGGGAGAAGGTGACGTTGGACGCTCCCAACTCCGGAGCGGTCGCCGCGGAACGCGCGCCGACCAGACCGGGCATGAGGGCTAGGACTGCCAACAAAAAACAACGAGTGATCATATCCAGTTTTCTATTTTCAAATTCAGGGTTGCTGCTCCTCCACCAATCCAACATCCATTCCACCTCCAGCATCCTCCCGATGAGCATGAACGGCGATACGGTTGATGCCAGCCTTGAGAGTCTTGGCGGCTTCTGGACGGATGTCAAATTCCTCATATCCGGCCCCGGCCCCGCTGAGTCTCAACGCGAGGACGCCATTGAGGTAAATTTCGGCATCCTGTCCATGCATCACCTTTAAAGCAGGATGATTCAAATGGGCTTTTGGAAGAACGATCTCGCGCCGCATCCAAAGGTTTTGAACAGCCCAACCCGTACGGACTGGAACATTGGTGAAGGCCGCACCACCAAAGGCAGCTTCGGCTAAAGGCCAGAGAGCGTCGTCAAAACGAGGCTCAAACCAATCCGCCGCGGGTTGATTGGTGGCATAGCGCCATGCGGCTGACTGAAACCGGGCGGTAGGAATGACGTCAGTGAAGACTGTGGGCGGGGGAAAATTGCCGTTATGGGCGGCAGCCACCTGTTTTGCGTCCACCTTGAGGTGTTTCCGATCATAGGTGAACAGCCCGTTGCACTCGGTTTCAACATCAGCCAGCTGGGTATAAACAGCCCCACACAGGCCCTGATCGCGGAGTTGCCAGATCTGCCGCCAGAAATCCACATACTTGCGGGTTAGAGCCCGTTCGCCGCTCATATCGGTATAGCCCCAAGCCTTCTTCTCCACCCATGTATGGCCCGGCACTGTCAGTCCAAGCCCGCCAAATTCTCCCAGCACCACAGCGCGCTGCGACTCGGTCGGCGGACAGATCGGGTTGGGATAATTGTGCCGGTCCTTCAAATCGCCGACCTTCGCGTCAAACCAACCGCTGGCGCTGTTGATTAGCCGGGAGGGATCCAGTTGATGAACCCAGGAAATGATGCGCGGCGTATCGTATTGCCCCCAGTTTTCATTGAACACAGTCCAGACCACGATCGATGGAGAGTTCCGGTGTGTTTCAATCATGGCTTTGAGCTCCAACTCGAATTCAGCGGCGGCATCGGGACGGTTGACCACACCGTCGTGATCCATGCCCGCCGCCGTTCCCCCGTCAGCACAGGGCATGTCCTGCCAGACCAGCATACCCAGCTTGTCGCACCAGTAATACCAGCGCGCTGGCTCCACTTTGAGATGTTTGCGCAGCATGTTGAAGCCAAGTTTCTTCATCTCGGCGATATCAAAACGCAGCGCCGCATCCGTTGGCGCAGTATAAAGTCCATCCGGCCAATAGCCCTGATCGAGCGGCCCGGCATGAAAGACAGGCTTTCCGTTGAGGAGAATGCAGGTGAAGCCCTTCGCATCGCGGCCCAGAGCTATCTTACGCATTCCAAAGTAGCTTCTCACCACGTCGTTGCCCATGCGGATCTCCAAGCTGTAGAGGAAAGGATCCTCGGGACTCCACAGCCGGGCGGCGGGAATGGGCAGGACGAGGGTCGAATCGCAACGCCCCTTCACAGAGGCAACCTTCTTGTTCGCGGCCAGAGCGATTATTTCGACCGTGGCATCCGGCGCAGCGCCGACCGTGCGCAAATCAAGCAACACGGCGCCCGCATCAACATCCGGCACCACTTTCAAGTCGGAAACATGGGCGGCCGTGACAACCTCAAGCCAAACCGTCTGCCAGATCCCTGAGACGGAGGTGTAGGCGATACCGCCCGGCTTGTCAAAGCGCTTGTAGTTCTGTTTACCGTCCGGCTGGAACTCTGTCGTCTGCGGATCATAGACAGAGATCACCATTTCATTTTCGCGACGGTTCTGGACAGCGTCGGTGATGTCAAAGGTGAAGGGGTCGTAGCCTCCACGATGTTCCCCCACCATGCGGCCGTTGACGCGGACCTTGGTTTCCCAATCCACCGCGCCGAAGTGCAGTAGCAGGCGTTTTCCGCCAGCCAAAGAAGGCGCCCGGAAATTGCGGTGATACCAAAGAAGATTGGTTGGCATGAGGACTTTTCGAACACCGGAGAGCGCCGACTCAAGCGGGAACGGAACGAGGATCTTACCCTGATAAGTCTCTGGGGAAGACGCCGCCTTAGGTTGTATGGCATAATCCCAAAGACCGTTGAGACTTTGCCATTCATCGCGCACCAATTGGGGCCGGGGATAGTCCGGCAGTGGATTCTTTGGATTCACATCACCGGCCCAGGGGGTCAGGATATGCCCGGCCACCGGTTTCCAGGATTCAGCATGGATGGGAGCTGCAAAACAGAACAGCAGGTGAGCGAATAAAAACAGGATGGATTTCATGGCAAAGCTTATTGGATGACGGGCGTGAGGGAGGGAGGAAGCTGGGATTTGGAAGATCCCCAATCCTTATTGGGCGTGGAGCCCATAACGAACTCCAGAGTTCCTCCGTTGACAATTTCACTGTGCCGTATCCAAGCCCTGTCGAGAGGTTTACCATTCAACGAGGCGCTTTGGATATAGGGGTTTTTGGCCGAGTTGTTGCGGGCGATCACGTCAAAAGCGCGCCCCTTATAGAAGTGTCCGTCCAAACGCAAGGTCACCTGATCAAAGAGCGGACTGCCGATGACATAAACGCCATCGACCGGTGAGACAGGATGGAAACCGATGGCGCTGAGGATATACCAGGCAGACATCTGCCCGACATCTTCGTTTCCGCACAATCCCTTCACACCGCTGCCATAGGCGTTGTCCATAATGAACCGGGCCCACTTTTGCGAGAGCCAAGGGGCTCCGCCATAAACAAACATATATGGCACGTGATGCACCGGTTCATTGGCATGGTTGTAATAGTCGTTCCACTTGAAATTACCCGGAGTTTTTTCAAAGAAATCGGTCAGATGAGAGAGAAAATAGTCGTGCCCCATCAACTGAACCAGTCCCTCCACATCCTGCGGAACAAACCAGCCCTGCTGATAGGGATTACTCTCGACACAGCCCTGCCCATGGAGAGTAGGACCGCGCCAATCCGTCCACGAACCATCGGCCTTGCGAGCCCGCATATTGCCAACCTTGGGGTCATAAATGGTGCGGTAATTAAGGGCGCGACCCAGGAGCAGCGCGGCGTCATTGGTGAGGCCAAGTGCCGCAGAAAAACGTCCAGCGCAGTAGTCAAAATAGGCATTCTCCAGAGTCCACGAAATGCTGTTGGGCACATATCCTAAACGCTCATACTCCCGCAGCCCTCCCCGTCCGCTCTTCGGTCCCAAAACGCTTAAGCGACAGAGCTGATAAGCCTTCTCAACATCGTATCCCCGAATCCCCTTGAGATAGGCATCGGCAAAAACGGAGACGGCCGGATCACCGATCATGCAACCGGATTCCACCCCGAGGAATTCCCAGCGGGCCAGGTGCCCATTGCCGCTCAACTCCGCCTGCTGCATAAGAGAGTTTACGGTGTCGTTCACCACATCAGGACGGAGGATGGTCAGCAAGGGATATTGGCTGCGGAACACGTCCCAGCCGCTGAAGATCGTGCGGTAGGTGAACTTATCCGTCTGGTGCACCTTGTGATCCGCTCCGGTGTAATGCCCGTCGGTGTCCGAGAAGGCGCGGGGATCAATCATGGAATGGTAGAGAGCCGTGGAAAAAGCCTCGCGCTGGGTATCGGTGCCCCCCTTGACCGCAACGCCGGCGAGGGCATCAGCCCACAAATCTCGAGCCTGCCGGTGAACTTTGTCAAAATCCCAATCACGGATGTCGTGGGCAAGATTCTCCCGGGCCCCTTCGATGCTGACAAAAGAAATACCCGACTTGAGCAGCACCACTTCATCCCGGGCGGTGGAGAATTCCGAGTAGAAACCAAGATGCTTGCCCTCCATCTCGCGGCAGCCGGGATGTAGTATGGCTGCGCCGGCGGCTTCGCGGTAACGCGCGCTTTCCACATCCTGAAGTTTCCGCCTCCATTCATCGGGAATCCGTGCGGACCAGATTCCGAAGTTGGTCATCGGACGGCTGAATTGGGCGGAGAAATAAACCGTATAGTTGGCCTTGCCGCCCCCGTTGCCCCACCCTCCCCCGTCGGGTGTGCATCGCATCCAACCCTCAATGGTATGATTATTCACCACCTTGACGGATTGGCGGAGGGATGTGCCTCCCACCCGGCGCGAAAGGTCGATCTGCAATCGGGACTGGTCCGATTTTGGAAAGGTGAATCTCAGAATACCGGCCCGCGGAGCTGCGGTCATCTCGGCCCGGATCCCGTAATCATCGAGGGTAACGGCGTAATAGCCCGCCGTGGCCGACTCGGTCTCGTGCCGGAACCGGGATCGATATCCATCCTCTGAACCCGCATACCCGCGGGTCGTCTTGATCGGGCCGGTGGTCGGCATGACCAGAAAATTCCCGAGGTCTCCAATCCAGCCCACCCCGCTCATGTGGGTGAAGCTAAATCCTTCAATGGTGTTGTGGTGATAGGAGTAGCCCGGTCCATTATCCCCGCCGGTGATAGTGTCGGGACTGAGCTGAACCAAGCCGAAAGGGGTGGCGGCGCCGGGAAAGGTTTTCCCCTCTCCAAACTCCCGGCTGGTGCTGGCCCCTATCATTGGGTTGATGGAATCCACCAGAGGTCGGTTATCGGCAGCTTGGGTGGCCGTCAACCTCAGGACCAATAGCCCCGTTATCACAACAGGCAGGGATTTCAAACAGGTCATAGGACTCGGGATAACAAAGTCAGATCATTTCTTTTTTGCGGCAAGCGCGGCAGCGGCTGCGGCGGCTTCCGCTTTTTCTGGAGACCAAGCGAACTCGCCAGGATGCTCGCAGCTCAAAGGACATGTGTCGCCATATTGCACTTGGGTCTGCTTTAGAACCGACATCATTCGACGCAGGGTGCGGGCATGCCCCGGGTCTGCAGCCAGGTTTTTGAGTTCGTGCGGATCGGCCTGCAGATCAAAGAGCTGACTGTAGTTGATTTTGGGATAGCGAATGAGTTTGTAGTGCTGATCGCGGATAGATCGCTGCGTGTCGGTATACGCCGTGAAGCAGTAATCCCGAACTTTCTTCTTTGTCCCGAGAATCACAGGAGCGAGACTTTTAGAGTCAATTCCATCGGGAACCTTCGTTCCGGTCAAATCGCAAAGGGTGGGTAGAAGATCCATGAGATAGGCGAATGCGTCCGTTTGGCCCTTGGGAATGCCCGGACCCAAAAAGACCAGCGGCACATGCATGCCACCGAATTCGTAGAGATTCTGTTTTCCCAGAAGCCCCTGCTCCCCCAGCGAGAGGCCATTGTCCCCGGCGATGATGATGAGGGTTTTTTCGTACTCACCCGCATCCTTCAAGGCCTGAATGATCCGGCCAACATGCGCATCCCAATACGAGATGGAGGCATAATACCGGGCCAGTTTACCCGAAACGCTTTCCCGGGTTCGAGGCCAAGGCAGGGTCTGCTCGTCCCGGATAAACATCTCGCCGTTGTCAAAGGGATGCTGCGGCTTGAAGTTCACCGGCATGGGAATGTCCGATGCCTTGTAAAGAGGATAGAATTCCGGGGCGGCAAACTGGGGATCATGCGGCTCATTGCTGGCCAGATGGAGGAACATCGGCTGCCTGCCGGCATGCTCGTGAATGAAGGCAATGATGTTGCTAGAATTGCGCTCGGAGTTGTAACCATTGAGATGCACGTCAAAGGCCTTGCAGAGGTCGTTGGGATTCGCCCCGAACTTGCCGCTGCGAATAGTGGCATAGCCGGCGGCCTTCATGGCCTGCGGCATCGTCGTTGTCTGCCCGTTGCCATACCCCTTGTGGTTGAAGAGTTGGCATCCGGTGTAAATCATGGTCCGGCTGGGGAGGCAGACCGATCCGATATGAGCCCCGAAAACATAGGCGTGGTGAAAGACAAAACCGCGTTCCACCAGCTTGTCCAAGTTCGGCGTCTTGAGCAGCGGATTTCCAAGAGCCGCAATGCCGTCCGGCCTCAGGTCATCGGCCAGCAGGAAGAGCACATTGGGCCGCGTTTTAGGGGCTGACGGGGAGGTGTCCGCTGCGCGGCTCAAGCCCTGCAGCAACCAAAGCGCCATCAGCAGGCAAATCAAAATGCGGCGAGAGAGAATGGACGGGAGAGTTTTCACAATTGGGATGGTTAATTTAAATGTGTCGTGCGGAATTTAGGCAAAGGATCAACGGCAAAGAATTGCCACATCGATGAACTGTCCGTCGGTGCTTTGACGGGAGTGAACGGCAAGGGTGTTGACTCCTTTGTGCAGGAATTTTTTCAGTTCCGCGGTGACGTCATTCATAAAGTAACGCCCTACCCTGCCCCCCACACCCAAAAGCTTTCTGCCATTGAGATAGATTTCGGAGTCGCCCCCATGCAAAACCACCACCGCTCCGACCTTGAAAGCGGCGCCATCAAACTCCAGCGTCTTGCGAAGGTAGATATCGGCTGTGCTCCACTCTGTTCGAACGGGCCGGGACAACTCCTTTCCAAATGGAGCCGAACCCACGGGCCAGGCGGAGTCATCAAAGGTCGCGGCGGTCCAGTCGCCCGAAACCATTCCGGTGGAATAATGCCAGGGAGTGGACAGGCGACCATCCTGAGCGCCTCCGACGAGCACTTTCCAAGGATCGGGGACAATCGCAGGCACGGGAACGCCGGGTGCACCTCGCTCATAGGCGGATTGGCGCGAGGTCAGTGCGTGGAGTCTCTTCAAATCAAACTTGGGACGACGGTCATAATAATAAAGGCCGTTGTGCTCCTGCTCAATATCAGTCAGTTGGGTGTAACAAAACCCGAACAGGTTCGGATTGTCCAACAGGGCGTTCACGGTGCCCTCGTAGCGGGTGTAGAAAGCCTCCTCCGTTTTT
The DNA here is from genome assembly GCA_903873415.1 of uncultured Verrucomicrobiota bacterium. GTDB lineage: Bacteria > Verrucomicrobiota > Verrucomicrobiia > Limisphaerales > CAIQOK01 > CAIQOK01. The sequence goes on from CAIQOK010000138.1 coordinate 12,049, forward strand.
GGCGCGTCACCATAGCTCCAGCCCCCCTCGGTTCCCCAACCGATGCCGCCCATTTCACTGATCATGAATGGAACGCCGCAGTTTCCGTTCGGAGCAGTTTGCTTGGAGTATCGGGCAGGAAGACCCGGCTTACCGGGTGCTCCGCTGAAATAGTCCTTCCAATGCTGCCTGAGCTTGGCCGGATTCCCCTCGTAATTGTGACTGTCCAGAACTTCCGGGTGCGGCAAGGAATGGGACCAGCCACTGCACTCCAGTGCGGGACGCGTGGGATCGATGGCGCGGGTGACGTTCCAAACCACCTGCTGAATCTCGGCGGCGCGCCCACTGGTTTCATTGAACGGACACCATCCGATGATGGAGGGATGATTCCGGTCGCGCAGCAAGACCTCTGTCCACTCGGTGATATAAGGCGCATAGCCGCCAGGACTGTAGTGGTAACCGGAATTGGGAAACTCACCCCATACCATATAGCCGAGCTTGTCGGCCCAGTAAAGATAGCGGGGTTCGAAAACTTTCTGGTGCAGTCGGGCGCCATTATAACCCGCTGCCATGGATATTTCGATGTCGCGCTTGAACGCCTCATCCGTTGGAGCCGTCCAAAGACCGTCGGGATAAAAGCCTTGATCCAAAATGAGCCTCTGAAAAACAGGCCGGTCATTGATCAGAATGCGGCGCCCCTCAATGACGACCTTGC
>CAIQOK010000139.1 GCA_903873415.1 uncultured Verrucomicrobiota bacterium
CACCGCCGGCAGGTTCTTGCTATCGAAAAGCCAGACCAGATCGGAGGGACGCCGCAAGGCGCCCAGCCGCACCCGGTGGTTATCGGCACCGGTTCCGTTGATATATTCGTTGAGACAATAATGGAAGAGGTTGTTCCCGTTGCTGCGGCGCGGATTGCTCGGACAAATCCAGAGTGAGCGGGCGGGTGTGAGGCCGGCGTTGGTGCGCCAAAGCTGACTGTGATAGGAGGGCAGGCCGAGAGCGGCCGGCAGTTGCACATACCAGCCAGCCTCCGTGTCGGTGTCGGAGGGGTTGGGCACACCTTCGGGCGGAAGAAAATCATTGTGATCGGTGGTGTAAAGCTGGGTGGCCAAGCCCCATTGTCTGAGATTATTCAGACAGAAAACGGCCCCGGCCTTTTCCCGGGCCCGTCCCAGCACCGACAGGAGCAGACCGGCCAGAAGCGCGATGATGCTGATCACCACCAGCAACTCGATCAAGGTGAATGCGGTTTTGCCTTTCATACGCCCCCTCTCCAAAAACACCCGGGTCAAAATACCCCGCCGATTTCATTTTGCAGGTTTTTTGTGGCCTGGGCGGCCGGTTGCGATTGCCTTTGGGCCGGGCAATTCTTAACGTCCAGCCATGATACGTCTGGTTCTGTTCGACATTGACGGCACGCTGGTGCACACCGGCGGGGCCGGAGTGAAGGCTTTTGCCAAAGTGTTCGCCACGGAATTCCGGGCCACGGATCATTTTGAGAAGCTCAAGTTTGCCGGCCGAACCGATGTCAGCCTGGTGCGCGAGTATTTCAGCTACCACCGGATCGACCCGACGGCGGAGAATTTCGCGCGCTTTTTCGAGCAATATGTGCTTTGGCTGGATCATATTCTGTCCTCCAGCGAAGCCCGCGCCTGCCCCGGAGTCTGGGAATGGATTGGCGAACTGCGCTCCTTGAGCCGGCCGCCGCTGCTCGGACTGCTCACCGGGAATCTGCAGCTCGGAGCGGAAATCAAGCTGCGGCACTTCGATCTTTGGAAGGAGTTTGAAACCGGCGCTTTCGCCGACGATCACGAGGAGCGGGATGAGATTGCGGCGGCGGCCCGGGCGCGGGCCGGTCGGGTGCTGGGGCGCAACCTGCGCGGAGAGGAGATCCTGGTGATAGGTGACACGCCGCTGGACATCCGGTGCGGACGGGCTATTGGGGCGAAGGTTCTGGCCGTGGCGACCGGCGGGGCCACGCTCGAGGAATTGAAGAGGCACGCCCCGGATTGGGCGGTCCGGGATTTGCGCGAAATTTCCGCCGCGACCCTCTGCGGCGGCAAGTGATTCGGGTTTAGTGTCGATGCGGCCCGCCGCCGCAACAACCGCCTCCTCCGCTCTTGCTCCCGCCGGCCGAAGGTGCCGAGTCCACCCCGCTGGCGGCGAAGGTGGAAAATTTCTTTTCCAGCTTGGCCGAACCACAGCGGGGGCACTTGGATCCTTGCCAGTCGCAGGAACGCACCAGTAATTCGCTGTCCTGTCCGCACTTTTCGCAGTGAAACTCGTAGAGTGGCATTGAAATGGATGGAAAAAGCCGGAAATCCCGCGCTAAACATTGAACTTGAACAGGAGCACGTCCCCGTCCTTCACGACATATTCCTTGCCTTCCATCCGATAAAGTCCTTTTTCACGGGCCGCCGCCACGGAACCGCACTGGACCAAGTCTTCATAGGCGACCGTTTCTGCTTTAATAAAGCCACGTTCGAAATCCGAGTGAATCACGCCCGCCGCTTTGGGTGCCGTGTCTCCTGTATGAATCGTCCAAGCCCTGACCTCTTTTTCCCCGGCTGTGAAATAAGTGCGCAACCCTAGAAGGTGATAGGTGGCCCGGATCAGTGCGCCGACGCCCGACTCGGCCACGCCGAGTTCCCGAAGGAAATCCTTGGCCTCCGCATCCGACAAATCGATCAAATCACTCTCGATCTGGGCGCTAATGACCACGGCTTCGCAGGCGAAATGTTGTTTGGCATACTCGCGGACCTTCTGGACGAAGGGGTTCTGATCCGCACCGGCCAGATCGCTTTCCTTCACATTGCAGGCGAAGATGGTGGGCTTGTCGGTCATCAGCCAGAACAGGCGGGAGATGGTTTTTTCCTCCGGGGTTAGTTGGAGGGTGAGCGCGGGTTTGCCGGCATTGAGGTGGGGCTCTATTTTTTTGAGCACGCTTTCCTGCGCCAAGGCTTCCTTGTCGCCCCGCTTGGCATCCTTGGCTACACCCGTCAGCCGTTTCTGCACCGACTCCAAATCGGCCAACACCAGTTCTGTGGTGATGGTTTCGATGTCACGCACGGGATCCACTGTGCCAGCCACGTGATGGATGTCGGCATCCTCGAAACAGCGAACCACCTGCATGATGGCGTCCACTTCGCGGATGTGGGTGAGGAACTTGTTGCCCAAGCCCTCGCCCTGACTGGCACCCTTGACCAAGCCGGCGATGTCCACAAATTCAACCGCGGCCGGGATCACCACATTGGTCTTGGAGATCTGCTGCAACACCCCAAGCCGCGAGTCCGGCACGGTCACTATCCCCACGTTGGGATCGATGGTGCAGAAGGGATAGTTGGCCGCCTCCGCTTTGCGGGTGCGCGTGACGGCATTGAACAGGGTGGACTTGCCTACATTGGGCAGTCCGACGATTCCAGCTTTGAGCATAAAATGAGAGTGTGAAAGATTTGAGGGCGTGTGAACAGGTTTTTTCCGCCGCCGTTAACCCAGACAGGCGACAAACGCACCGTCCACATCGTCGGTGAAGGGTGAAATCGACCGTTGATGCAGAAGTTCCAGCCCGGGTTCCTGCCGCAGAAACTCCGCAACAACGCCTGCGTTTTCCTCCGGTTCAAGGCTGCAGGTGCTGTAGACCAGAAGCCCGCCTGGCTTGAGCAGGGGCCGGACACGGCGAAGCAAGTCCAGCTGTGTCCCCCGCAGCCGGTCGATCTCTCCGGGGCTTAAGCGCCAGCGCAAGTCCACCCGCCGCCTCATCACTCCGGTATTCGAACACGGGGCGTCCACCAGGATCCGGTCAAAACTCCCCAGCCGCTGTTCCAGATCGGCCGGAGCCACCGGTTGCGCGCAGGTCACCCCAAGCCGGGCGCAGTTTTCCTCGATCAACCCGCGCCGGGCCGGCACCGGGTCGTGGGCGTCGACGCGCCCCTCATTGCCCATTCGTTGGGCAATGAGGGTGGTCTTGCCGCCGGGCGCGGCGCAGAAATCCAGAATCCGGTCGCCGGGTTGCGGTGCCAGCTGCTGCACGGCCAGAAGGGTGCTGGGATCCTGAACATAAAACCAACCCTGCTGGAAACTGGGCAGCTCTGCCAGCGGCGGCGTGGATTTTAACTCGAACATCTCACTTTCCCCAAACCAGTTGCGGCGGACAAAATCATAGTCAACCCCCTCCTCGCGCCACCGTTCCACCAGCCGGCCGGCGTCGGTCTTCAGCGTGTTAAGCCGGGCGAAGGTCTTGGGCGGCGTGTTGTTCCAATCCAGCAGACAGGCCACGGAGTCGGCATCCCAGCGATCCAGCCATCGTGCGACCAGCCAGTCGGGATGTGACGCGCCGATGGCGGGGTTGGATGTTTTCAGTCCGGCCAGAAGCGCTTTGGTCGGTTCGAATTCGCGCAGGTAGCCGCGCAAGACGGCGTTGACGAAACCGGCTTGGAGTCCGAACCCGAAGGTTTTGGCAAGCTCGACGGTTTCGTTCACCGCCGCGTGGTTGGGGATGCGGTCGAGCCAGAAAATCTGGTAGAGGCCCAGGCGGAGGAGGTTTTGAAGGCCGGGCTTCTGGGGGCGGCCGGGGGTGGTCTTGCGGGCGACCAGCCAATCAAGCGCCGCCTGCCAGCGCACGACGCCGCAGACTAACTCCTGACACAGCCCCCGGTCTAGCGGCCGGAGTTGGGCCTTGGCCAGGGCGTTATCAAGCAGGTTTTCAACAAATTCCGTGCCGTTTTCACGGCGGCTTAGAACTTGGGCCGCAATTTCTCTTGGTTTTTGTCCGTTCAACGCCTTAAATGATGACAGTTCTGGTAGTGGACTGCGAGTTTTTACAAAAATATGCGTGAGGAATTTGAGAAGTTGGTCGTTACAGGCAAGATCGAAGGGCGCCACGTGGAAACGTTGGTGCAGTTGGCCACGAGCGGTTGCTGCATGCACCGCAGCTGGGGCTTTGGCCGGATCAAGACCGTTGACACGATCTTTGGCCGCTTCACGATTGATTTCCCCGGCAAGCCCGGACACACCATGGATCTGGCTTTCGCGGCGGATTCCCTCAAGCCGATCTCCAAGGATCATGTGCTGGCCCGCAAGGCGGCCGATCTGGAGGGCCTGCGCCAGATGGCGGCGACGCATCATCTCGAACTGGTCAAACTTGTCCTCAACAGCTATGGCGGCCACGCCACCGTGGACCAGATTCAGCAGGCGTTGGTCCCGGAGGTCATCCGTGATGATTGGAAGAAATGGTGGGAGGCGGCCAAGCGTGAATTGAAAAAAGACGGGCACTTTCAAGTCCCCCTCAAGAAGTCGGAACCCGTCATTTATCAGGCGAAGGAAGTCTCCCTTCAGGACCGGCTCATGGCGGAGTTCCGCCCCGCCAAAGGATTGAAAGCCCGTTTCACCGTCGCCGCCGAGATTCTCAAGAACGCCGCCGACCTTTCCAATCCTGCTGCCGCTGCGAAGGAGATCTGCACGGCCCTCAACGCCGAGATTCCCAGTTATCAGCGCACCCAGCCGGCTGTGGCCCTTGAGGCCATTTTTGTCCGCGATGAAATCCGGGTCTTGGGAGGCCAGCAGCCCACGCCCGGCGAGGTCACCTCGGCGACCATCTGGGCCCAGGAGATGAGACTAGGCACGCTCCTCGAGGCGGTCCCCGCCGCCCGACATCGCCGCGCGCTGGAATCCTTCATCGAAGCCCATCCTCAGGACTGGCAGCATCTGCTGCTTACCAACCTCAATTCGGTCTCGTCCCGATTGTGCCGCGAGTTTGCCGCGCTGCTCATTGAAAACGGCAAGATGGCCGAACTCAAGGAGGCGGTATCACGCTTGATCAGCCAGCACAGCGCCAGCAGCGAGTTGCTCCTCTGGTTCGCCCGGGAACGCACCGACGCATTTGTGGATATTCTGGGACCGGAAGTCTTCCGCGCCATGCTGACATCCATGGAGCGCGATCAGTTTAACGAGAAACGCTCCAACCGGCTCCGTGATTTCATCCTGTCCGATCAGGAGTTGCTGCCGGAACTGACCGCCTCGGCCGAACTGGAATTCATCAAAGACCTCACCCGCGCGCTCCAGCTTTCGCCCGTGTTTGATGACATGGACAAACGCTCGCTCCTGGCCCGCATCGTCAAGAGCCACCCCTCCGTGCAATCGCTCATCAGCGGCGAGCAGTCGAAGCAGGAGTCCACATTGATTGTGTCTTGGGCCAGCTTGGAGCGGCGGAAAAACGAGTATGCCGATCTGGTGCATAAGAAAATTCCGGCCAACTCCAAGGAGATCGCCATAGCCCGCAGTTACGGCGACCTGCGCGAAAACCACGAGTACAAGGCCGCCAAGGAAATGCAAAAGATTCTCATGCGCCGCAAGGACGAGCTGGAATCGCAAATTGTGCGGGCCCGGGGAACGGATTTCACCAATCCACGGGTGGACGTCGCCAGTGTCGGCACGACCGTTCATGCCACCAATCTGGCGACCAGCCAGCGCGAATCATTCACCATTCTAGGGGCGTGGGACTCCGACCCGGAGAAGGGCATTGTCAGTTATCTCTCCCCCGTCGCCCAGGCTTTGCTCAATCGCAAACCGTCTGATGAGGTTGAGTTTGAGATCCACGGGGCGCGCCATCAGCACCGTCTCGAGAGCATCGAGGCGGCCACGATCTCCATTCCGGAGGTTGCCGAAACGAAACCGTAAACCAAGCGGCGTCGGATCCCCCCTCAACCGGGGCGCGAGGAAAACATTTTCCCCGCGCCCTTTTCTTTTCAGGCGCCGGTCCTAGACCCTCCCGCCAAAGCTCGCGTAATCATCCACATCGAGCCATTCAAACCAGGTTCCAATGTCCTCACGGTTGGGCGCCCCTTTGGAAACCTGATCATTGAAGTAAGCCCGGGACTCGGCGTCGGACGGCACGCGCTGCTCAGCAAACGCGGACCAAGAGGCCACTTCCGGTTCGGTGCGCTTGTGGGGTGCGTGCCGGGTGATCCACTGCAGCAATTCGCCGTCGCCGTGGCCTGCGGCCACTTGCTGCTTGAGGGCTTCGGGGTCGATCCCGGTGAAGTCCAGAAACCGCTGGTCCAAGGGGCAGGCGTAATGGTATTCGCCGTTTTTGCCTGCCAGCAGGGCGCGGCATTTGTCGAGCATGCGGGGCAGGATGACGTAACCGCCCAGCCGGACGCGCGGGCTGCGCGGGGGTTGCTTGGTGAGGTCGGGGCTGTGAGTGTTCATGGTCTTAAGGAATCAATGATGTTTTTTAGGTTGGCTGAAACCGGCCCGCCGTTTCGGACCGCAGCGGGATAAATTGTGCAGCGAATCGAAATAATAGCAAGACGGCGGCGCGCGGTGGCCCGGACTTCTCCTCAATGCTTCAAAGGCGGAGCTTGACCTACTACAGGGCATTCTCTAGGATGAATCCATGTTGCAGAAATTTCGGCATTTAGCCCGGGTCGTCGTAGTAGGATGCGACGCCGTTGGCGCTTGTCGAAACTGATCACGTTTTAACAAGAACCCACGGCTGGCAACGGTCGTGGGTTTTTTATTATCCGCGCCGTGCCGCCACAATCAATAAAAAGTATGAGCAAGCCCCCACCCATTGCCGGAAAGAAAAAAACCGCCCCCCGGCGCGCCGAGGTCGGCGCAGCCATGTTCGGCCGCGATATCCTGGTCGAAGCACTCGAACGCGAAGGGGTCGAAGTCATCTTCGCCTACCCCGGGGGCGCCAGCATGGAGATCCACCAGTCGCTGACCAAATCCAAAAAAATCCGCACCATTCTTCCACGCCACGAGCAGGGCGGGAGCTTTGCCGCCGAGGGCTATGCCCGCGTGACCGGCAAGGCAGGCGTCTGCATGACCACCAGCGGCCCCGGCGCCACTAACCTGGTCACCGCCATCGCCGATGCCTACATGGATTCCTGCCCGCTTATCGCCATCACCGGCCAGGTCAATCAAGCCATGATCGGGCGCGGCGCATTTCAGGAAACCGACATCATCGGTGTGACCCTGCCGATTGTGAAGCACTCCTACCTCATCACCGATGTCAATGATATCGCGCGTATCGTCAAGGAGGCGTTCTACATCGCCCAGTCCGGGCGCCCCGGCCCGGTGGTTATCGACTTCCCAAAGAACGTCCAGCAGGCCAAGGCCCAGCCGGTCTGGCCAACGCTTGAAGAGGTCAAGAAGGGTTTGCGCGGCTATGACCAACCCGAACTGCGCGCCGACGAGGTGGCGTTGAACGAGATCATCGGCCTCATCGAAAAGGCGGAGCGCCCGGTTCTTTATTGCGGTGGCGGCATTGTCTCCAGCGGGGCGGCCGCCGAACTGAAAAAATTCGCCGAGGCGGCCAACATTCCCGTGACGACTACCCTCATGGGTATCGGCGCCTTTCCCGAGACCCATCCGCTCTCGCTGCGCTGGCTTGGCATGCACGGCGCCGCCTTTGCCAACTGGGCCGTCAATGGCGAATACGAGCAACGCATGAACGTTGCCGACCCCATGGTCAAGCTCAAGGACGGCGCGGACCTGCTGCTGGCCTTCGGCGTGCGTTTTGACGACCGTGTGACCGGGAAGTTCGAGGAATTCTGCAAGCACGGCACCATTGTCCACCTGGATATTGACGCCTCGGAATTGAACAAGAACCGCAAAGCCCACCTGCCGGTGGTGGGCAATATCAAGGACGCATTGACCCGTCTGAACCGGTTGCTGTCCCAGCGGCCTTTGGCCAAGAAACACACCTCCTGGCTGGCGCAGATCGAGGAGTGGAAAAAGAAAGGCCCCTTCGCCTACGAAATCACCAGCGAAATCGCCAACAGCGACCACATGAAAGACCATCTGGCCGGCCAGGAAAACCAGGTCATACTCCAGCAGATGGTGGTGGAGACGCTTTATGAATTGACCAAGGGCGAAGCTTATATCACTACCGGCGTCGGCCAGCACCAGATGTGGGCCGGCCAGTGGTATAAGTACAAATACCCCCGCCAGTTTGTCACCAGCGGCGGCCTCGGCTCTATGGGCTATGGCTATCCCGCCGCGCTTGGCATGAAGGTCGCCTTGCCCGACAAACAGGTGGTGGATATCGACGGGGACGGATCATTCCTGATGAATATCCAGGAACTGGCCACGGCGCATGTGGAGAAGATCAATGCCAAGGCCATCATCCTGAACAACCAGCATCTCGGAATGGTGGTTCAGTGGGAGGATAATTTCTTCGACGGCAACCGCGGCCACACCTACCTCGGCAACCCCGAAGACCGCGCCCAAGTTTATCCCGATTACGTCCGCGTCTGCAATTCATTCAATGTGAAATGCGAGCGGGTCATGTATAAAAAAGATCTCCGGGCCGCCATCCAGCGGATGCTTGATGCCGACGAACCCTACGTATTGGACGTCATTGTTCCTTATAGCTCGCACGTGCTGCCGTTCATCCCAGCCGGGCGGACCGTGGCGGACATGATTTGGAAATAACCCCTCGGACCAAACTTCCCTCGCGCCGGTTGGAGAATGAATCTTTCTCCAACCGGCAGCTTCGGTTGCAAGCTTGTCCGATGAACTGCTTGCCCCGCTAAAGATTTAGAGTGGTTTCTTTGCCGGCACGGGAGGTGAAGTCTCTCGGGGTAATAAGCAGCGACCCGACCATTGACCCGCGCCCCGCCTCTGCCGGATGATTTCCCAAACCCAGCTCCTGGATTTCCTTCAGCAATTGCAGTCTGGGCTCTTTTGATTGAGCCCGTCCCGTCTTGCCTATTTCTCCCCGTAATTGATGCTCATCACCCCGCCCAGCAGATTCAGGCTGAGCACATTCTTCAAGCCGAGTGTCCGCATCTGTGCCTCCACGCCGCGCTGCGCAGGGTAATGCTCCAGAGATTCGAGAATGTAGCTGTAGGCCGCGGCATCGCCGCAACTGACCCGTCCCAATACCGGCACGAACCAGCGCAGATAGGCAAAATAAAGTGTGCGCCAAGGCACCCAATCCGGTTTGCCGAAGTCCAGAACCAGAAGCCGCCCGCCGGGTTTGGCCACACGCCGCATCTCCGCCAGCCCGGTCTCCCAACTGGCCAGATTCCGCAGCCCGTAACCGACCGTCACCACATCGAAGGTGTCGCTGGAGAAAGGCAGCTGTTGAGCGTCTCCTTGGAGGAAACCCGGATTAAGCGCTTTTGATTTTGAATTCTTCGCCCGCGCGATCCCGAGCATCGGCTCGCTGAAATCCAATCCCGTCACTGTGGCACCAAGTCGGGCCAGAGCAAATGCGATGTCGCCCGTGCCGCAACAAACATCGAGGGCCTGCTGCCCCGGGCGGATGCGGGTCAGGCGGACCAACCGGCGCTTCCACCACCGATGCAGGCCGAAGCTCTGGAGATCGTTGATGAGGTCGTATCGGGGCGCGATGCGGGCGAACAGTTCATGAACCTGCGCGGCGCGCTTCTCACCCGGTTGATAAAATTTATTGCTCATGCCCGGCGCTGCGACGGGCAGCTCCGGACAACAGTCTGGCGCAGCTGAATCAAGAGCGCGACTCAATTTCCGAATCCAGCCATCCGCACCGGACGAACGCGAGATGAAATTCGGTTGTTCCGGGTGTTGCGCCGCGGGGTCCTTGACTTTGGAACAGTTCGCCTGTAAAGGATAAAACTCTTATGACCGAACCCACCCTCGCAGCACCCCATTCATCCCGTTCGGTTCGGCTCCGGCAAAACGCCCGGCGCGTATTGATTGCAGTGCTCGCTCTCCTCGCCGTGGGGGCTCTGGTGGTGACGGAGGAAAACTGGCGGGGTAAGCGCGCCTGGGAGAACTACCGGCGCGAAGGGGAAGCCAAAGGTGAACACTTCGACCTCGCCTGGTTCACGACCAAGCCCGTAGCGCCGGAACAAAACTTTTTCGCCACCCCTTTTCTAGCGCCGCTGCTCAATTACGAAATCATCCAAGGCGAAGTGCGCTGGAAGGATACGAATGGTATTGCCCGGGTGAGAAGCCTCGGAATTGTCAGCGGCTTCCCCGGGGGCGACCTGAAGGCGGCACAGAATTATTTTAGATCCAACACGAATTTTCCGGCCGCCCCCGCAGCGCAGGATCCGGCGCACGATGTTCTTTTCGCATTGGAAAAATTCAGGCCTGTTCTTTTGGAACTGCGCGCTGCAGTCAAGCGTCCGGCCGCGGTTTACTCCCTCCATCCGGAGCGCGACGTGATGGCAGCCATGGAGATGTTTTCAGTTCTGAAATCAGCGGCCCAAACCGCCAACCTACATGCGCGCGCCAGCCTTGAGGCCGGCCACCCGGCTGACGCGCTGGATGACGTGCGATTCGTATTTGGCGTGGCACAATCACTTAAAGGCGAACCCGCACTCATCGCCCATTTTGTACGGATTGGCATTTTGCATCTGCCCCTGCAAACCATCAACGACGGACTCGCCAAAAATCTCTGGCCGGCGTCGCAGCTCCTTGAGTTGCAACTCCTTTTACTGTCGGACGATTTGCTTGCAGACTATGGGAGCATGATGCGCGGGGAGCGGGCGTTCGGAAATGAACTCATGGCCCATCAAATCGCGGGCGATGATGGGGCTGGAATAGCCCGGACTGGCGGGTTCGGTCTGCCCCGATTTTTGTCTCCTCACGGCATGCTCTATCAAAACCAGGTTTCAATGAATCGGATGCACGACCTACTAACCCTGCCTGCCGTGGACAGCGGCGCGCATCGCGTCTTTCCGGAGCGGTGCAGCACCAATGAATTCCCCAAAGCGCTGGGAAAGAAGACGCCTTATAACATGTTCGCTTGGATGACAGTTCCAGCCTTGCATAAGGCTGCGCTCCGCTTCGCCTATACCCAGAACTCATTTGATCAAACAGCCGTGGTTTGCGCACTCGAAAGATACCACCTAAAGAACGGCGATTATCCCGAGGTTCTGGCCGCCCTGACACCGGAGTTCATCGGCGCCGTTCCGCTGGATATTATCGGCGGCCAACCTCTGCACTATCACCGCTCCGTGCCCGCCAACTTCCAGCTCTATTCCGTCGGCTGGAACGGTAAGGATGACGGCGGCGGCATCGCCCGGAACAAAAACGGCAAAGAAGATATGGAAAATGGGGACTGGGTCTGGCCGGTAAAATAAAGCGTGCAGCAGCCAAAGCGTGGAGTCTCCATTTCTTATCCGCCCTGCAGTCATAAACCGCTTATACAGGCCACTGCTGTTTTCCTTCCCCCTTTGCACCTTAGTTCCTTTGCACTAAAATCATGGCGTGAAAGCCATTCAATTGGTCAGCCATGGAGCACCCGGGAGGTTTGAACTGCGCGACCTGCCAGATCCGGTACCCGGCCCGGAGGAGGTCGTGGTTGATGTCCGCGCCTGCGGCCTAAACCATTTGGATCTCTGGCTCGAGGAGGCTGGGTTGCCGCTGTTGGTTCCGTTACCGCGCACGCCCGGCGGAGAAATTTCAGGCGTAATTTCCAGCGTGGGCATCAACGTCACCGGCTGGCACCCCGGCGACCGGGTGGCCGTGCAATCCAATCTCTTCTGCGGGGACTGTGAATTCTGCCAGCAGGGCGAGGAATCCCTCTGCCTGCGTGGTGGACTGCTGGGAGTGACGCAGGATGGAGGATTCGCCGAACAGGTCTTGGTTGCATCGCAGGCACTCGTGCGCCTGCCCCCGGGGCTGGATTTTCATACCAGCGCCGCCCTCACACTGGCCGGCAGCACCGCCATGCACATGCTCTCCGACCGCGCCCGGGTCCGGCCTGGAGACTGGGTTTTGGCCATCGGCGGTGCGAGCGGCGTCGGGTCGGCGGCAATCCAGATTGCCCGGCAACTCGGCGCACGTGTGATCAGCACCGGCTCCACGGAAGCCAAGCGCATGCTGGCCCGCCGACTCGGCGCAGAGTTAGCACTCGATTCCACCGATCCGGCCTGGCCTGCCGAAGTCCGCAAGGCAACCAATAAACACGGCGTTGATATCGTGGTGGAGCATGTCGGCGGCGAGATGTTGCAGAAGTCTTTCGAATGCCTTGCGCGCAACGGCACAATAGTCACCTGCGGCGCCACAGCCGGGCGGGAAGTCTCCCTCAACCTGTGGCCGCTCTTTGTTAAACAGCAGCGTCTGGTCGGCAGCTATGGGCGGAATCGAGCCGACATACAAACGACGCTTGAATGGGCTGCGGCAGGTACGCTCAGGCCGGTGATCGATTCGGTCTTGTCGCTGCAGGAAACACCCGAAGCCTTTGCCAAACTGCGTTCGCGCTCCGTCTTGGGCAAGGTGATCGTCGATCCCCATCGCATCGGGTCATTTACGCGTCCGGGTGGTTGGGGAGGGTGCTGACGTCATGAAACTGCTGAAGCTCTTGTTAAAACCCGAAACCTTCGTCCCGGTGTTGGCTCTGATTTTTGCTTCGGGGATGGATGTAGCGTTGGTGACCGGACGGATTGTGCAGACACATAACATCCGCTATGCCTATCTGATCTGGAATCTGTTTTTGGGCTGGCTTCCCCTTTTTTTTGCCCTCTTAGCCGTGGAACGGGCCAAGTCCGGTAACGGAAGGGGATGGGTATGGATTTGGAGCGGGCTCTGGCTTCTTTTCTTCCCCAACGCACCCTATATCTTCACGGATTTGATTCATCTGGTGCTGGATTTTGCGGGGCATTTTTGGGGGGATCTCATCCTGATTTTGTGCTGCGCGGTGACTGGGCTGCTCCTGGGTTTTATCTCGCTCTATTTGATGCACGCCTTGGTGGAAGGGTGCCGCGGGATTGCGGCGGGCTGGGTCTTTGCCGCCGCGGCCAGCGGTCTGGCCGGCTTGGGTGTTTTTCTGGGCCGGTTCTTCCGCCTGAATAGCTGGGATGCGTTAATGCGAACATCCAAGTTGATTCAAGACCTGAGCACAGGCAAGCCGCATGAGGTCAAGGCTTATCCGTCGGCCGCCTTTCCGCTGCTCTTTGGACTCTTTCTTTTTATCACCTACGTGGCTTTGCATGGGATGACCCATCTTTCAAAGCCCCGGTTCCACAATCCGGGCCGCCGGGCTGAAGACCAAGCCGGATGAAAATTCGCCACGAAGCAGCGCCCCAGGCCCAAGGGTGACTATCAGGCTGGCAACCTCCGAGCCGTAGACTTACTTGAGCAGCTCCTCAGCAATCTGAACCGCATTGAGTGCCGCCCCTTTGAGCAACTGATCTCCGCTGACCCAGAAGCACAGCCCGTTATCCAAGGCGCAATCCATCCGGACACGCCCGACTTCGCAATTGTATTTCTCGGATGTGAAGAGCGGCATTGGATATTTCTTGTTCTCCGGATCATCAACGAGATCCACGCCGGGGGATTTTTGCAGCACCGCCCGCGCGGCTTCCACGGTCACCGGCTTCTCAAATTCGGCTGTGACGGCAACGGAATGCGAGCGGTAGACCGGCACGCGCACACAGGTCACACTGGCCCGGAAGGTGGGGTGATGCATGATCTTGCGCCCTTCATTCTCCATCTTCATCTCTTCTTGGGTGTAACCGGTGGGCAGAAAGGAATCCACGTGCGGCAGGACGTTGAAGGCGATCTGGTGGGGATAAACTTCTTTGGTGACGGGTTGCTTGGTGACAATCTGTTCGACCTGACGCTCCAGTTCCTCGATCGCCTTGGCACCGGTGCCCGATACGGCCTGATAGCTTGAAGCGAAGATGCGCTTCACCCCGAACGCGCGGTGCAGCGGGTAGAGCGCCATCAAGGTGATCGCCGTCGTGCAATTTGGATTGGCCAGAATGCCTTGGTGCTTCTTTACGTCCTCAGGGTTGACCTCCGGCACCACAAGCGGGACGTTGTCATCCATTCGGAAGGCGCTGGAATTGTCCACCACGACGCAGCCGGCCTTGGCGGCGATGGGGGCAAACTCCTTGGAAATCGAGCCGCCCGCGCTGAAGAGGGCGATATCAATGCCCGCAAACGAATCCTGGGTGAGTTCCTCCACTGTGATTTCCTGGCCGCGGAAGGCGAGCCTCTTGCCGACGGAGCGGGCGGAGGCAAGCAGGGTGAGCTTGCTCACTGGAAAATTCCTCTTTTCGAGGGTTTTGATCATTTCGATGCCCACGGCACCGGTGGCACCGACGATCGCGACATGCGGTTTCTTGTTCATATCAAAGAAGTCGATTATACTTGGGCCTTTGGGGGTGTCAATCGACTCGGCGGGCCAAGGAGCGCGCAAGCCAAGGGTTTGACCCTAAATCCCGTTTTGGGGCATTGATCAGTAACCACGGCCTGGGTGATTCGCTTTGGCGGTGCTTGGTTGACACTCGGGTTCCATCTGCATGGCTTGTAGGGTGTAGGTCCGTACCCCCCCCCAATCGATCTCCGGTCCGCGGCTGGGCCTATGGTGGCAGCGCCGCGAATCCTTGGATCCAGTAGGGGTGGGTTCTTTCAAATTGTGTCCGGTGTGGATTTCTCCTAAGGTCCAGTCATGTTCGATTCGTTGAGCGGCAAACTCCAAAACGCATTCCGCAATCTGCGCGGCTTGGGCAAAATCTCCGAGAGCAACGTCGGTGAAGCCTTGCGCGAGGTCAGGCTGGCCTTGGTCGAGGCCGACGTGAATTTCAAGGTTGCGCGTGATTTTCTGGAGCGCGTCAAGGTCAAGGCCCTCGGAGCGGAGGTGGTGGCCAGCGTCCAGCCCGGCCAACAGATTGTAAAAATCATCCACGACGAATTGGTGGATTTGCTTGGATCCCAAAACGCCGCGTTAAACCTGTCCGGGAATCCGGCTTGTTTGATGTTGGTAGGGCTGCACGGGGCCGGCAAGACCACTTCCGCCGGCAAGCTGGCTCGCCTCCTCCACAAGCAGGGCCGCACCCCGCTGCTCATCGCGGCGGATGTCTATAGACCGGCGGCGATGGATCAGCTTGAGACCTTGGGCAAACAGCTCGGGCTGCCCGTGTTCGTGCGGCGGGGCGAGACGGACGTGTTGAAAATCGCCCGGGAAGCCTTGGAATTCTCCCGTGCCAACAACCGCAACACCCTGATCTTCGACACGGCCGGCCGGTTGCAGATTGATGAGCCGCTGGTTCAGGAGCTGGTCCGGCTGCGCGACCTGGTCCAACCGCAGGAGATACTGCTGGTGCTGGACGCTGCCACCGGCCAAGAGGCCGTGAATGTCGCCACCCATTTCGATAAGGCCCTGCAAATTACTGGTGCGATCCTCACCAAACTTGACGGTGACGCGCGTGGTGGCGCGGCGCTGAGTCTGAAAAGTGTCACGGGCAAGCCGATCAAGTTTGCCGGCGTGGGCGAGAAACTTGAGGAGTTCGAGGCGTTCCATCCCGAGCGGATGGCCTCGCGGATCTTGGGAATGGGTGACGTGGTCAGCCTGGTGGAGAAGGCTGCCGAAGCGGTAAATCTCGAGGATGCGCAGCGGATGGAAGATAAGATGCGCAGAGGCGAGTTCACCATGGAGGATTTTCTGGAACAACTGCAGGCAATGAAAAAGCTCGGGTCGCTCGAGAATATCATGAAAATGCTGCCCGGCGGAGCCGAAGCCTTGAAACAAACCGACATCTCCAAGCAGGAACGTGAATTTAAGCGCATGGAGGCAATGATCTGCGGCATGACACACCAGGAACGCCGTAGCCCTCAAATCCTCAATGCCAAGCGCCGCATCCGCATCGCCAAGGGCAGCGGGGTCACCGTGACCGAGCTGAACAACATGCTCAACAAGTTTGCGCAGATGCAGCAAATGATGAAAAAAATGGGCAAGTTCCAAAAGATGATGGGACGCATGGGCGGGGCGGGTATGGGAATGTTCGGTCGGGGTTGATCCGCTCCCGCCTTTTAATATCCTTGTCCCGAAGAACGACGCCATGGCCCCCAAAAAGCTGGATACTATCCCCGCCGTTCGCGTCCCTGCTGGAAATCCCCAAACCGTTGGAAGCCTCCGCAAGGGGACCTAGTTTGTCTCGACCCTTCAGACCGCTGGACTCTACTGTGCTCCTCGGCATGCGATACCATCCGAATCCGATTTCTCCGGTTGTTTCCCGGCGCGCGTTTTTGAAATCATCCTCTGCCCTGGCTGCCGGCCTCCCACTGTCGGGCCTGTTTGCCGCGGCACAGAAGCAGACCAAGGGGCCCCTCATGGCCTATGTGGGGACGTTCAGCTCTCCGCTCCGTGATACGCTGCCGACTCAGGTTGATCTGCCTCCCGGAAATGGCCGCGGCATCCACCTCTTTCAAGTCGACCGCAATACCGGAGTTCTGACACCAAACGGTGTCTACGAGCTGGGGACCAGCCCGAGCTGTCTGGCTTTGAATGCCGCCGGAACCCGGCTCTACTCCTCTAATGAGACCGACCGCGTTGGGGACAGCAAGGAAGGCACGGTCAGTGCCTTCGCCATCAACCGGGCGGATGGCCAACTCAAACTCCTAAACAGCGTCCGTTCCGGCGGGGCCGGGCCGACCTATGTCAGCCTGCACCCCTCGGGCCGGTTTCTATTTGTTGCAAATTATTTCGGCGGATCGGTCGCGGTGCTGCCCCTTCTATCCGACGGTCGGTTGGGAGATGCAACCGATGTTAAAAGCGATTCCGGAAACATTGGACCGGTCCGGGCGATCCATGCCCCTGAGGGCACCTTCGCCTTCAGCGGTCATGACCGGACTCATGCCCACATGATTCAGGCCGATCCGGCGGGGCGGCTCGTTTTGCATATCGATCTGGGCTTGGACCGCATCTTTGTCTGGAAGTTCGACTGTGAGATTGGCGTGCTGACGCCGAATGATCCCGCGGGGATTCAACTCCCGCCAGGGGACGGGCCGCGGCATTTTCATTTTCACCCGAATGGGCGTTGGTTCTATTCCATTCAGGAGGAGGGCTCGAATATCGTTCTTTTTGACTACGATGCCGCGAGTGGACGGCTTGCCGCGCGTCAGACCCTCTCCAGCCTGCCGTCCGGGTTCGCCGGCAGCAACTTCTGCTCCGAAATTCTTGTTTCTGCCGACGGCCGGTTTGTCTATGCCGGCAACCGCCTGCACGACAGTATCAGCATCTTCTCCATCGCGCCGACCGGTGAGCTGGGCTTTGTCGGCGAGGAGTGGACGCACGGAAACTATCCGCGCAGTTTCAGCTTCGATCCGGCCGGCCGCTTCCTTTACTGTTGCAACCAGCGTGGCGACAATGTCGTCAGCTTTCGGGTGAACCGGAAAACCGGGGGATTGAAGTTCACCGGGCACTACACGCCCGTAGGTAATCCATCGATCATTACGTTTCTCGATCTGTCGAGGGCGGGCTGAAGCGCGTGTGTTTTGGGATTTAGCCGTCTTCTGAGAGGTGGAGCAACTCGAATATCGTCTTCACTGTGCCGGAAGGAAGATAGATCCATGCCACTCAATCCGTCACAGACGGCGCGCCGGTGTCGCTCGAGCCCCGTTTGGGACAATTCCGAATTTTTGGGGTTATATTCCGAGGCCGGGTCCAAGGCGTCAGGCTGCCTTGATGGTGCGCCCCCGCAAAACATCCAATGTTAAACATTGCTATGTAACCGGCGCGCACTGAGACTCACGCATGCGCAATAGCCTGCAACAACACGGGATCAAGGAAATTTACAAGCAACTCCGCTTGCGGATGAAGAATAGCGGACTGGAAACCATTGATGTTCAGATCACCCGTAGGGCGGGAAAATATCTGTATAATTTCACCGGTTCAGCCGAACAAGTCGTCAAGGCGGAGCAGATTCTTGCGGCTTGGGCCTGACCTTGTTCCGCCGCCGCCCGGCCGAAACAAACGGCACAGCGGCCAGCCAATCAAACAACCCGCACGGCGAAAGTTGTGCGGGTCTTTCTTTTCGAAACCCACTCCACGCGGAAAAGCGAGTGGAATGCGTCTCTGTTCTTCCAGGCTTGATGAACAGGTCGACTTGCATGGGATCCTTCGAATCCTCCATAGCGATTGGCTGAAAACGCTCAAATTCTTACCAGGACTGGGTTTTATTCTGATGCGCGAGTGTGATTGTCGATTTGAACATTGAATATTTGCGCGGATTTGGATGGCTGAATCTTGAAACATTCGCACCCATATTCCGACTTGTGCCACGCCTTCCAAGCCAAGCTCATCATAAGGATTCGCCTGCTGATCAAGAGCCGCTACGGGCTTCTACCGCTCCTCGCCGCTCTTCAGTGGGTCTCTGGATACACACCCCCTTTCAAGGCCGAGATTTTCGCCCTGCTTTAGGCTGGAATATCCGCCGGCAAACACACCGCCGGGCGGAAAGGCGTGGACCCCTGGCAGATTTTCGTCCTTGGCGTCGTTCGCCCGATCCTGTGCGCCGACTGGGACCGGATAGAGAATGTTGCCAATTATTTAATATTCCGCACCCCACCAGACGGCAGAACCTTGGCGGCTCGTCGATAAGGATTCATCATCGGCCTGCCCACACAGGGGAGTGCCATCCTCGGAGGGGATTGGAGAATTCAGAGTGGGTGTTGGAACGGCTGTTTTGGCTGAAGACCTCTGAATTTTTTCAATTAACGGTATCCTTTGTGCACCTTCGCCGTTAGGCAGATTCCTTGGGTACAAAAAAAAAGCCGGGTAACAAATCCGGCTTTTTACACACGGCACTGAGAACGCAGCGCCTTTTAACTCTTTTATAATAGGATGACAGCCGTGCCTTCCCAAGTCACCAGAACTGGTTACACGACGGCTCCGTTTTCTGGTTTCATAAATTGGGACTGGGCAGTCTAATCCAAACAACTTCAGCACTGGCAAAGCCGTATATTCCCAGCCTGGTGATATTTTGCGGCAGAATTGCGTGCATGATCGCCAACCCGAACTCGAGGTTGTCCGTCCAGATGCGCCAGATCCTACGGTGACATTCTTCAGTTTGCGGAAGGAGGGTTTTCGCGTGAGGTGGGCGCTTCGCCAATGGAAATTTCAGCGGGCAGGGGTGGCGGTATCCCGTGATGATTTTTTCGCACCGGAAAATGCGGCCTTCCTCAAGCGTCTGGCGACCAAGTCACCATCGCGAGACCACGCCGAATCAGTCCATAAATCTCATCTTGCGGCTCCCAATTTGTTGTTGAGGAGGTGACGGACCGTCATCTCTTCCGTTCTGCCGATTCACACGATGTCCGGCTTCTGCTCCTTTTCGCGCCCGATCCGAAGCGCCGGCTCAAGGTTTTGTCCCGGATGGTCGATGCCGGCTTTCCTGCGCGGTCCGGTCTGCTATGCTGGGCTCTCCTGAATGCCTTACGCTCGGATTGAAGAACTGAAGATGCTGCTGCCGCAGTGCATGTTGCCCGACTGGGTGCGACTGGGGCGGAGGCTCGGACGGATTTTGCGCGACCCGCATCCTGCGGATCAGCGCGATGCCCTGTTGGAACGATTGCTCCAGCAGGTCCACGCTTCCAGGGCTTTGCGGGCGGAGCGCCTGCTTCATGTGCCCGTCTCCACTTACCCGCCAGATTTGCCTATCACCGCCCGCAAGGACGAAATTGTCGCCGCCATCCGGGCCAACCAGGTGGTGGTCATTGCGGGTGAAACCGGTTCGGGCAAGACCACCCAGATTCCCAAGATGTGTCTGGAGGCCGGGCTGGGGGTTGAGGCCAAGATTGGTTGCACGCAACCCCGCCGCGTTGCGGCGCTTTCCATCTCGCGCCGCATCGCCGAGGAGTTGCAGGTCGCTTGGGGGCGCGATGTTGGTTGCAAGATCCGGTTTGACGACCGGTCGGGGGCCCGGACTTACATCAAGCTGATGACCGACGGCATTCTTCTGGCGGAAGCCCAAGGCGACCCGGATCTTGCGGACTACAACGCCATTATTCTCGATGAAGCCCATGAGCGGAGCCTGAATATTGATTTTCTTCTGGGTCATTTGAAGGGGCTCCTGGCCCGGCGCAGGGATCTTAAGCTGATTGTCACCTCCGCCACCATCGACACGGCAGCCTTCTCCCGGCATTTCGATAACGCCCCGGTCATTGAGGTGTCGGGACGGCTTTATCCGGTTGAGGTGCGGTATCAACCGCTGGACGCGGAGTCCGAGGAGCTGGGGGAGATCAGCTATGTGGATGCCGCGGTGCAGGCGGCCGAGCGCATTCTTTACGAAACGGATTTCGGCGACGTCTTGATTTTCATGCCGGGCGAGCGGGATATCCGTGAGACAGGGGACCTGTTAGAGGGGCGGTTTTCAGGTGATGCCGAGATTGTTCCGCTCTTTGGCCGGTTGGGCGCAGGGGAACAGCAGCGCGTGTTTTCAACGTCCGCGCGCCGCAAGATTGTCATCGCCACCAACATTGCTGAAACCTCGCTGACCATTCCCGGAATCCGTTATGTCATCGATGCGGGGCTGGCGCGGATCAGCCGGTATAATCCCCGGACCCGAACCAAGCGGTTGCCGGTCGAAGCGGTGTCTCAGAGCAGTGCCAACCAGCGCAAAGGGCGTGCCGGGCGGGTTGAGGCGGGTGTTTGCATCCGTCTTTATTCGCAGGAGGATTTTGAAGGGCGGCCTGCGTTCACCCAGCCGGAAATCCAGCGGGCCAATCTTGCGGAGGTGATTCTGCGGATGAAGGCGTTTCATCTTGGGGATATTGAGACCTTTCCTTTTGTGCAGCCGCCGGCTCCGGCGGCCATTTCCAATGGTTACGCGCTGCTTCAGGAACTCGGCGCACTGGATGAACAGCGCGGCCTCACCCGGCTTGGTGAGGATTTGGCCCGGCTGCCGATCGATCCAACGCTGGGGCGGATGCTGCTTCAGTCGCAGAGTGAACATGCAACCCGCGAACTCTTGATCATTGCCGCCGGCCTGAGCATCCAAGATCCGCGCGAACGGCCCTTGGACCAGAAGGAGGCTGCCGCTGCGGCCCACCGGCAATTCACCAATCCCCAGTCCGATTTCCTTTCGCTCTTGAACATTTGGAATGCGGTGCATGACGAGTGGGATCGGCTGCGGTCGCAGGGGCAGCGCCGGAAGTTCTGCAAGCAGCGGTTTTTGTCCTATCTGAGGATGCGCGAGTGGCAGGATGTGTACGCCCAGTTGCAGGAAGCACTGGAGGATTTGGGTGTGGTAAAGCTCAATACCAGCAGCGCCGCCTACGACGCCATCCACCGCTCGATTCTTGCCGGGTTGATCGGACACGTGGCGCGGTTTGAGGACCGGAACACTTACAAGGCTGCTGGGAACCGGCTGGTCTCCGTCTTTCCTGGCTCGGCGCTGTATGCCCGCGGCGAGCCGCAGAGGAAGCCGGCTGCCAAAGGTCCCAAGCCGCCGCCAAAGCCCAAATCGACCCAGCCACAGTGGGTCGTGGCCGGGGAGATAGTTGAGACCTCGCAGCTTTTTGCCCGCACGGTGGCGGGCATTGATCCGCAGTGGATTTTTCAGCTCGCGCCGCATTGCTGCAAAGTCACGCATCAAAATCCCCACTGGAATCCGGGTGCGGGCAACGTGTTGATTGAGGAGATTGTCACGCTGCATGGATTGGAAGTGCAAAGGCGCAAAGTCGCCTACGGCAACTTGAATCCCAAGGATGCCACCGCCATCTTCATCCGCTCGGCGCTGGTGGAGGAGGATTTGTTGCCGGGACGCAGA
Organism: uncultured Verrucomicrobiota bacterium; assembly: GCA_903873415.1. Taxonomy (GTDB): domain Bacteria; phylum Verrucomicrobiota; class Verrucomicrobiia; order Limisphaerales; family CAIQOK01; genus CAIQOK01. The sequence continues at coordinate 21,739 of CAIQOK010000139.1, forward strand.
AGGCGCGAAGACGACGCCGAACCGGATCGGGATGAGGTTCGTGTTTTGACTCCCGTGCGGGAGACGAAGCCTGAGCTGCCGACGCAGTATCGGTTCATGGCCCATAACCGGAGCGTCCGGGAGAAAATCGAGAACTGGCGCACCCGGGTCCGGAACCACGCTTTGGGGGATCTGGACCAGGCGTTGGCCTGTTTTTACGCCCGCCATATCACCGGGATGTCGTCGATCCATGAGTTGAACCGGCTATTGCACGATCCTGCCATGCAGGGGGTTTTGTCGATTACCGACGTGGAACTGGCGGGTGGACAGATGTTGGACTACGACGCGCAGGCCTTTCCCGACGCAGTGCCCGTCAGCGGTCAACCGGTTCCGCTTGCCTATGCCTATGCACCGGGCGAAGAGCATGACGGTGTGACGATTGAACTGCCCTTTGCCCTGGCCCAGACGGCTTCGTCGGCGCTGATCGCGTGGGCCGTGCCGGGACTGCGCGAGGAAATGGTCAACGAACTACTCCGTGCCCTGCCCAAATCCATCCGCCGCGAGCTGATGCCTTTTCCGCCCAAGGTTGCGGAGATTGTCGGATCTTTCCAACCATCAGGGACTTCCTTTCTGCAGGATTTGGGCGCCTTTTTGCATCGCACCTACGGAGTGGCGGTGCAGGCGGCCGATTGGCCCGCCAATGCCCTGCCGGCGCATCTCCGGCCCCGGATCGAAATTGTGGATCACGAGCGGAAAACCCTCGGCATTGGCCGCGACCTTGACCAGCTTCAGCAGCGTCTCAAGCAGGCGCCGCCCAAGCCGGCCGCCCAATCCGATTCGGCGGACTGGATGCGGGCCGCGCTGCAATGGGAGCGGTTCGGCCTGACGGGCTGGACGTTGGGGGATCTACCCGAACGCATCACTGTGAGCGAAGGGCCGGGGTTGCCGGTATATGCCTGGCCCGCCATTGAGTTTGCCGAAGGGGTGGTGAATCTGCGGCTCTGCCGCAGCATGGATGCGGCCCGGGCGGCGTCGCTGGGCGGGGTGCAGCGGCTGGTGGAGTTGGCCATCCAGAAGGATCTGGCCTGGCTCGAAAAGGATTTGCGCGCATTGAGCCGGCATGAGGCGCTCTATGCCCCGGTCGGGGACAGTGCCGAGTTGCGGGAAACCTCGATGGAACATCTGAAGCGGCATCTCCTGCCCGCCGGCCCGCAGTCCGCTCTAACGCTCGGCCATTTTGAGGCGGCGGTTGCGGCGGCGCGTGAGCGGCTGCCCGGACTCGCCACGCAGTTCATGGACCGGCTGCTTCTCGTTCTGCAACTGCGCCAACAGGTTCAGCAACGGATCGGTGCGGCGCCGGCCCCGCGCGCACAAAAACTTTCCTCACTCAGTCAGCTCGGCTCCCCAGTGCGGCGCGGGCAAGCAGTCCGCTGCTTTTGGAGCTGGACGGTCTGGTGTCAGCGCGGTTTCTGGAGCGTGTGAGCTATGAACGGCTGGCTCAATTGCCGCGCTACTTAAAGGCGCTGTTGATCCGCGCCGAACGCGCCGCGCTGAATCCCGTGAAAAACCTGGATCGACTCCGCCAGCTCGCGCCCTATCAGGAGGCACTTGAGAAATTGCGAATGCAACCGGCCCGGACTCCGGAAGTGGCCCGTCAGGTCGAGGCGTTCCGGTGGATGATCGAGGAGTTCAAGGTCTCACTTTTCGCCCAGGAGCTTGGGACCGCCATGCCGGTTTCACCCAAAAGGCTGGAGCAGCAACTTGAATTGGCCCGGCACGGTGCGTAGGCGGGCCGGGCCGGGCTTTGTGATTTTCAGGTGGCAGCCTTGTTTGCAGTGGCGCACGACGTGGGGAGTGCTTTGAGGTGAAGAATGACACATGAAGAAAAGAGCAAAGCGCAAGAAGGCAAGGTTGTGGGGCGACTCGCTGGAATTGGCCCGGATTACAGCCGAGCCGAACCATGTTCCTTGCTCTTTCAGGTTTCAGCCTTTTCTTCAAAGCTCCAGCGGAGCGTCCTGTCTCGGGAAAATCGGCTTCACACCCTGGCCTCCCCGCCCGGCAGGGAGAGGGTGACCGCAGGCCGGGTGAGGGAAGATTCGCGGAGAGGTCGTTTGTGTCGCCCCTACGGGTCTTGAGAATGTTTTTGGTTCTAATCCATAGACATGCCGCGCATCCGGCGCTTGAAAACCCAAGCCTCCGAGGCGCTTTGCTCTTGGCTATACCGGAAGCGCCTTTTCACTTCGGCGACCACGGGGCGGAAAAGCGCCCCGAAATCATCACACTAACGGCCATCCTCATCCCCAAAAACGTTCGCCCAATGGCAGGATTTAGGATTAGGTCAGGCGTCCGATTCGCCGCAGGCGCAAGGTCGGTTCGCCTAGTTCGCGCGACTTGATGAGATCCACCTCGAACTCCGCGACCCAATCGTTGTGTTCCTCCGGATCCACCAGCATCTGTTGCACCCGCCATGATTTTTTGTCTTCGGCTGGCACCACATAGGTGTGGCGCGCGTTTCGGGCGTTGGGTTCGAGACAGAGCCGTTGATGATCGGTGAGGTAGGAGTCGAGCGTCTGTTGCAGCCTGGCAACCGTCCAGGGAATATCGTCCGCATCCAGCGGAGCTGCGGCGGTCGCTTCGGCCGGAACGGCAACCAGGGTTCCCAGCGCCGCTTCATGATCGCCAATGACCAGGCCTCGCAGGAAGGTGAAGATGCGGTTGCGGATCGATGCGGTGAACGCCTTCGTATCGCGGGTGATGTCCGCATCCGCCGCCTCGGCGCCCGGCGGTCGGACTTCCTTGGTTTCGTCGGGGCGGTAATTGGGATCGCGCATTTTTTCCCACTCGTCCAACAGGCTGGAGTCCACCTGCCGGATCATGGTGCCCAGATAGAGTTCCATTTCTCGGACCTGGTCGTTTTTGGCTGAATTCGGGACGGTTTGGGCCAGCACCTTGAACACGCTGTTGAGGTGCCGCAGCAAAACACCTTCGGCCCGGTGCAGTTCGTAGAGCTTGATGTAATCCGAGAAGGACCGGAATTCTTCGAACATCTCGCGGACGATTGATTTGGGCCGGATATTTTCTTGTCCCACCCAAGGGTGTCGCGCCGAGAACTCGTTGAAGGTGGAGTAGACAAACTCGCGGTTAGGTTTGGGATATTCGAGCTTCTCCAGTTCCTCCATGCGCTGGTCATATTCGAGCCCTTCCATTTTCATCTCCGCCATCTTCTGGTCCTTCACCTTGTCAAGCTGCTTGCGCAGAATGATGTCCGGATTTTCCAGGATGGACTCCACCAGAGTGAGCAGGACCAGTGCGTAGTCCTCGGATTCCGGGTCGAGCAGCGGGATTGTTTCCAGCAGGTAAAGGGAGAGGACCTGGTCCATGGAAAAGTCGTCTTGGAGATTGATGTTGACGCGGATTTTCTGACCGGTTGCCGCAGGTGAATCAAGGCCGCCGCTTTGTGGCGGCACGCACTTTGCGCCGCTTGTTTCCGAATGGGCATCCTGAGACCGGATGGCGCCGGGTTCGATGAACTCCACAATCTTCCGGTCGAGCAGGGAGCGGAACAATTGCCATGCCCGCTTGACATGAGCCTGTTTCTGCCGTGGCGATTCGTGGCAGTCGCGGAGGAGTTTGCGCATGGCGGCGCATCCGTCGCCTTTCCGGCTGAGCACATTCAGCAACATCCCGTGCGTGACTTGGAAACGGGAGGTCAATCGTTCCGGCGGCGCGCTGATGAGCCGCAGGAAGGTGTTCTTGTCCCAATTGACGAAATTCTTCTCCGGCGGCTGGCGCTTGACGCTTTTCTTGCCGTCGCGCGCGGATTTCTCCGCCAGCTTGAGGTTCTCGATGACATGTTCGGGCGCCTGTGCCACCACCCAGCCCCGGTCGTCAAACCCCTTCCGCCCGGCCCGTCCGCCGATCTGGTGGAAATCCCGCGCTGTGAGGATGCCGGTTTTTTGACCGTCGAACTTGCACAGGCGGGTGAAGAGCACCGTGCGGATGGGGACATTGACGCCGACGCCCAGGGTGTCGGTGCCGCAGATGACTTTGAGCAGGCCTTTCTGCGCAAGCTGTTCGATCAGCACCCGGTATTTTGGCAGGAGTCCGGCGTGATGGAGGCCGATGCCGTGCCGGAGCCATTTTTTGATTTCCGGTCCGTAGGGGCTGGTGAACTTGAATCCTTCCAGCATGCCAGCGATGGCGGATTTCTCTTCGCGGCTGCAGAAGTTGAGGCTTGTGAAATCCTGGGCGCTTTGGGCCGCCTCCAGCTGGGTGAAGTGGACCACGTAGACCGGGGCCTTGCCGCCGGCGATGAGGCTTTCAAGCGTTTTGGCCAGAGGCAGTTCGGAGTAGGCATGCTCCAGCGGCACGGGCCGGTCGGCGGAGGTCACGCTCACGGTCGGCCGGCCGGTGAGCCGGGTGAGAGCCTCCTCAAAAAACGTGGTTTCCCCCAATGTGGCTGACATCAGAAGAAAGCGCGTCTGCGGCAGGGTCAGCAGCGGCACCTGCCACGCTGCGCCGCGCTCCCGATCTGCATAGTAGTGGAACTCGTCCATGACGACATCCTGCACGGTGGCCGCCGCGCCTTCGCGCAAGGCGATGTTGGCCAGGATCTCCGCCGTGCAGCATAGAATGGGGGCGTCGCGGTTCACCGACGCGTCACCGGTGCTCAAGCCGACATTGTCCGCGCCGAATTCGCGGCAGAGGGCCATGAACTTTTCGTTCACAAGCGCCTTGATTGGGCAGGTATAGACCGAGCGTTTGCCCCGGGCGATGGCTTGGAAGTGCAGTGCGGTGGCCACCAGCGATTTGCCCGAGCCGGTGGGCGTGTTGAGAATCACGTTCTTCTCTTCAAACAATTCTAGGATGGCGGATTCCTGGGCTGCATAGAGCTGCAAACGCCGGCCTTCGGTGTATTCCAGAAACCGTTCCAGCAGCAAATCGCTGCCGGGTCTCCCGTCATGCGGGATAAGATCGTAAAGTGTCGCAGCCACAGGGCTGGGACTCTAGCGCTTTCCGGCGTCGCTGAGAAGCAAGATGAACGAGTCTTGTTCCCGCTTGAAACAGGGAGAGCCAGCGCGGGGTGCAAGAATTTGGACTGTGGCGGTGGATTTTATTGTCAGGGCCGGGGAAAACCGGCATTTAGTGGGCATGAAACATAATTCGTATTTTGATGGGAAAGTGCAAAGCCTGGCTGTCGGCACCGCCGATGGTCCCGCCACGGTCGGCGTGATTGAACCGGGCGAATACAGTTTCGGCACGGATTGCGTGGAGCACATGCACGTGGTGGTCGGCACGCTCAAGGCGAAGCTGCCCGGGGGCGAATGGCAGAGCTATGCGGGCGGCCAGTCCTTTGTTGTTCCTGCCAACGTGCGGTTTGAGGTGCAAGCCGCGGGCGATGTGGCCTACCTCTGTCATTACAAGCGCTAAAGCCCGGGCTAGAGGCAAGGGGCCGCAGTGTCTCGGCGGTCCGCTTCAGGTTTCAGCTCTGTCTTCTGTGGCGCGCGACCTCAGGAGCGCCTTGACACAAAGCGCACAGTGGCAAGGATATGGGGCGACCCGCTTGGATCCGCGCGAATTCCTGCCTCTTCTTTCCACTCTTCCTTCAAAGCTCCAGCGGAGCGGCCTGTTTATAGAAAACCGGCCCGCCCTCCTCCCGCCCGGCCGGGAGAGGGTGGCCGCAGGCCGGGTGAGGGGGCGATTGGCAGAGAGACCGCCTCTGCCGCATCTGCGGGGCTGGGGAATATTTTTTAGGTTTTGTATTTATAGACAGGCCGCGGCTCCGGCGCTTGAAAACCAAGGACTCTGAACCCCTTCGCGCTTGGGGCTTTCATCAAAGACGAAGTGCTATCCTCATCCTATAAAAATCGCCCAACGGAGGAGCGGCACTTTTCTCAAGAACCCTTTTGTTTTCGCGTGGTTGGCGGTTTTATAAAAAAAGCCGCAAACCCGAAGGTTGCGGCTTTAAAAACTAAGGGCTTGGTAATCTCAGCGGACTTTTAGGCTGTATTCCTTGGAGAGGAATGTGTCAGGCAGGGGCGGGCCGAAGGCGTTCTTCAGATATTCAAACTTGTAGCGGTATCGCACCACCGTGGCGCCCGACGGCACCGGCACTGCGCCTTCCCACCGGTTGGACATCAGCATGGTGGGGTGCATGGGATAATAGTCGTTGCCGACAACAATCTGGGGTTTGATAGAATCCCAGCGAAGTGTCTGCTGCTTGCAGGCGAGGGATACTTCGACGGGATAAAAATTGTCGGGGTTTCGGCTCTGCTGCTTGGGGGTCAAATTGGTGATCCGCGCGGCGCAACCGGCCAGCAGCACTGGCAAGAGCGAGATTATGAATAGTTTCTTCAACATGAATTGCAGCGTGACAAAAGCCCCGGAAATTGTAAAGGCGATTTCAACAAAGGCCCATTCCGTTCGGAAACCGCATACCGAGGAACACTCGCCATTTTGGGAACACCAAGCTTCGGGAATATTGGTTCGCAGCCATTTCCCGGTTTGGGGGTTTAAGCCTCGCCAACCCGTCATCCGTCCCGAGTTGGCGTTGCGGTTCAGTCGATCTGAAGGGCGCGCTCAAGCAATTCTGGGAGATGAGCCAGGAGAGCGGTATCGCCGACGGCCAGAAGCGCTCCGGCGGCGCGGGCCGAGTCCCGTCGTGAATCCTCGTTGTCGGGAGCGAAGCTGATGATGGGCAGGTGCTGGGTGTCCGGCGTGTTCCTGAGCTGGTGGATCGCGGCGCAGACATCTTGGCGGGTGGACATAACGTCCGTCAGAACGAGCATTGGCTTGTCCTGCTGTGCGCAGGTGAGCAGCAGGCTGGCGTCGGTTACCGCCTTTACCCGATAGTGCAGGTCTTGCAACCGGTTCACCAGCTGCGTGCCCGGAAGCAGCCGCTCATACATCACCAGTGCCAAAGGTTGCATCATGGGGCTGAAGATGGGAGCCCGTCGGGCGAATTGCAAAAACATTCCGCTTCAGGTCGCTATTCTCCGCCGCGGCCCGAGTGGCCCGGGCTCGGGCGACAGATCGCGGGTGCGTGCCGTCGTCTAAAATAGTTCTTTCAAACGGAAATGCGTGCGGTTTTTTCTCGACAAAACACACATTCGACTGGCACATACATTTCAGCAGTGCGTCAAATCCAGAGCCCATCAGTTGTTATGGTGCAGTCTCGGCGGGGCCTTTATTCCCCTCATTAGGCTCTCCATTCCCTGTTGTTATACTGCAAAGTGAAGTTAAACCGAGTAATAACCTATGGCACATACGACATTTTACATGGCGGCCATATTAATTTGTTGCGGCAGGCAAAAGCCATGGGTGATTACCTGACGGTGGGGCTCTCCAGCGACCCCTTCAATAAAATTAAAAAGAAAGTCTCCTATAATCCTCTCGCGGCCCGTAGAACAGTTCTCGAGGCGATACGCTATGTCGACCGGGTCATTATCGAGGAAACCTGGGAGCAAAAGATGGAAGACGTGATCAAATACGAAATTGACGTGCTCGTCATGGGGGACGATTGGCTGGGGAAGTTTGATTTTCTGAAAACAGTTTGCGAGGTGGTTTATCTGCCAAGGACCAAAGGTGTTTCATCATCGCAGATAAAAGCCGGACTTCTTTGAAACAACCCACTTTTTTGCATCTGTTCAAGGAACTGGCAAGGGAGCTTGTTTATTGGGTTTATTGGGCGATTCCCAAATTCCCATTCGCCGTCGTCTATGGCTCCCCTGATTTGGAGGACAATGCGTTGGCACTTCAGTCCGCGCTGAACGCAACCAGTTTGCGCAAGGTGGTGCTGCTTGTGGTCAATCCGGACAACGCCGCCGGTTTCGAGCTGGCACCCAAGACGATCGTTGTGCGCAAAGACTCGATGCGCGGTTCGGCTTGGTTCCTTTTTGCAAAGTATGTTTTTTTCACGCACCGCTGCTTCATGTACCGTTTCCCGTCCAAGGTCGTCTCTGTCAATTTATGGCATGGAATGCCAATCAAGAAAGTCGGCTGGATGCTTAAAGGAAATCGCGGTTATGAATCCCGCTACTCGATTGCCACATCGGATTTCTGGGCCGGGTATGTGCAGAAATCACTCCGCCCGTTCGGGCAGACCCTCGTCACGGGACTCCCGCGCAACGACCGCCTTTTTCTGCCCTCCCACAACCTGTGGCAGCGCCTGGGCCTAGCCGCAACCGTGGGGAGCAAAAAAACTCTCGGCTGGCTCCCCACCTACCGCCAGAGTTTTCGCGGCGAGATCAGGGCCGACGGCGTGGAAAGCGGGAATGTCTTTGGCCTCGAAGGCCTCTCGCCTGAAGCGTTAAATGTTTTCCTGAAAAAACAGGGCGGCTTTGCCATAGTCAAACCGCATCCCATGGCTCAGGCCTCCGAAAACCTTCAACTCAGCAATCTCCTGATTATAAATGACCAGTGGCTGCAAAAGCATCAAACATCCCTCTATGAGCTGCTCGGTCAATGCAGTGTTCTGGTCTCTGACATTTCCAGTGTGGTCGTTGATTATTTGCTTCTCAACCGGCCGGTCATCCACCTTATTCCCGACTTGAAGGAGTATCAGAATTCCCGCGGCTTTTCGCTCGAGCCCTTGGAAAAATATCTGGCGGGCCCCCTGGTCACCAACTCGGAAGAGCTTTTCTCGCAACTGGCGCCCACCTTGAATGGCCAAGATTCCCATGCCGCTCAACGTGAACGCGTGTTGCAATTGTTTCACAAGGACCGTGACAATCGCTCCACTTCGAGACTGCTGTGGCAATTGAACTTGAGTCCTCAACCATTCCCGCCAATGAGCGGGCCCGGCTCAGAAGCGGCGTGAAACTCAGTTGCCTCTTATGACCCAGTCCGAACGGCATCAGATCCTCGTCGAGTGGAACCGGACGGAGCGGGAGTATCCGCGGGACAAGTGCGTGCATCAGTTGTTCGAGGAGCAGGCGGAGAGGACCCCTGAGGCGGTGGCTGTGGAGTTTGCGGAGCGGTCGCTGACCTACCGCGAACTTGACGTGCAGGCCGGGCGGCTTGCCGCGCATCTGCGCTCGCTGGGGGTGGGCCCGGACGCGCTGGTGGGCCTCTGCGTGGAGCGCTCGCTGGAAATGACGGTGGCGCTGCTGGGCATCCTCAAGGCGGGCGGCGCCTATCTGCCATTGGATCCGGACCTTCCGCCCGAGCGCTTGGCCTTCATGCTTCAGGACTCCAACCTGCCTGTTCTGATCACTCAGCGCCGGCTGGCTGGACGCGTCGGCATCTCAGCGGCGCACAGGGTGTGGATTGATGAATGCGGGTGGCAGACGGAGCCGGAGACCCCGCCGCAAACCGGCCCATCCACTTCGCTGGCTTACGTGCTCTACACTTCCGGTTCGACCGGCCAGCCCAAGGGCGTTCAGATTTCCCATCAGGCTCTGGTCAACTGCATCTGGCATTTCATCGAAACGTTGAAAATCCGCCCGCACGACGGCTGGATGGCTGTCACGACGCTTTCATTTGATATCGCCGCCCTGGAAATTTGGCTCCCGCTCCTGGCCGGGGCGCGGGTGATTGTCGCCACCCGCGCGATGGCTCAGGACGGACAAATGCTCAACCGCGCATTGATGGCTACCGGCGCCACAATCCTGCAGGCGACACCGGCCACCTGGCAGGCCTTGCTCCATTCCGGTTGGCAGGGAAACCCCAAACTCCGGATCCTCTGCGGCGGCGAAGCTCTGCCGCAGGCGCTCGCCGACCGCCTCGCCATGCTGGGTTCCTGCGCTTGGAACCTTTATGGGCCAACCGAAACAACAATCTATTCCTCCGACAATCAATTGCTCCCCCATAGTCCGGTCACGATCGGCCGTCCGCTCGCCAACACGCGGGTTTATATCCTCGACGCGGATGGCCGCCCCGTCCCCATCGGTGTGGCTGGAAATCTTGTGATCGGCGGCGACGGTCTGGCGCGTGGATATCTCAACCGGCCCGAACTAACCGCCGAACGATTCATTTCCGATCCTTTCTCCGCCACGCCTGGCGCCCGGCTTTACCGGACTGGAGACATTGCCCGCTGGCGGGCCGACGGCAACATCGAATACCTCGGACGCGCCGATCATCAGGTGAAAATCCGCGGCTACCGCATTGAGCTGGGGGAGATTGAGTCTGTTTTGGGCGGGCATCCTGGCGTCTCCGCCTGCACTGTGCTGGCCCGGGATCAAGGTGGCGGGGACAAGGTCCTGGCCGCCTTCGTGGTGGTCCGGAAGCCCGGCGGGCTGGATGCGGAAACGCTGAGGCAATGGCTCGGGGCTAAGCTGCCGGACTACATGGTGCCGGCGCGGTTTTTTTCGGTGCCTGCGCTGCCGCTCACGCCCAATGGCAAGGTGGACCGCAAGGCCCTGGAAAAAACCGACGCAGTGGAGCTGGTCTCGGGGACGGACCACCTCGCGCCGCGCAGCCAAATTGAACGGGACTTGGTGGAGATATGGAAGGGGGTGTTGGGCCGCGAGAAGGTGGGCGTGCGGGACAACTTTTTCCATCTGGGCGGTCACTCGCTCCTGGCGGTGATGGTGTGCGCGCAGCTGAGGCAAAGGCTCAACCTGGATGTTTCCGTGCGTGCGCTCTTCGATCATCCCACGGTCGAGGGATTGGCGGGGCACTTGAAAGCGGCGGTGGTGGATTCCTCCGCTGCCAGCCCTGTTGAAAAGGCGGACCAGCGCCAGCCTCTGCCCCTGTCCTTTGCCCAGCAGGGAATGTGGTTCCTGCAGCAGACTCTGCCGGACCCGGCCACCTACAACCAGCCCGCGGCCATCCACCTGTCCGGCCCGGTGGATCAGGACCGGATCCGTCGGTGTCTGGATGTGATCGTCGGGCGCCATGAGATATTGCGCACGGCCTTGGTGCGGCAGGATGAAAGCCTGGTGCAGCAGGTTTTCGCCGCGAACGAATGCGCGCTGCCCTGGATGGAAGTGGACCTGCGGCTCTTGGCGCCGGACGGACAAACGTCCGCGCTGGAGGAGCGATTGCTGGCCGAGGCGCGAAGACCCTTTGATCTGGCTCTGGCACCGTTGTGGCGGGTGGCGTGGATCAGGATTTCCGGCGATGAACAGGTGCTGGCCTTTACCTTTCATCACAGCATCGTAGATGAATGGTCGGTGCGTTTGTTCCTCCGCGAGTTGGAGATTCTTTACGCGGTGGACGCGCAGGCCGGGCTGGCCGCTCTGCCCCCTTTGCCTGTGCAATACGCCGATCACGCCCTGTGGCAGAGGCGGCGCTTGACTGGGGAGCGGCTTGCAACACACCTGGGCTACTGGCGCGAGCAACTCCGGGATTTGCCGCCCCCCTTGGAACTGCCCTCCTGTTTTCCGCGCCCGGCCCGGCCCGGGGGGCGCGGGGCGACGCGTCGTTTCCGGCTCGAGGGCCCGGTCGCGGCCCGGATGCGCCAGCTGGCCAGCGAGGAAGGGGCGACCCTCTTCACCGTGATGCTTGCGGTCTTTCAGGTCTGGCTGCATCGGCACACCGGTGCGGGCGATGTTGTGGTCGGCACGCCGATGACCGGCCGGGACCGGCCGGAGGTGCAGTCGTTGCTGGGGCTTTTCCTGAACATGCTGCCCATCCGCACCCGGGTGGATCCGGGCCGGAATTTCCGCGAAGTTCTGCGGCAGGTGCGGGCCACTTTGCTGGATGCCCTGAGCCACGCGGAACTGCCCTTTGAGCAGATGGTTGGGCTTGCGGTTAGGGACCGCTCCCCGCGATGGCAACCCTTGTATCAGGTTATGTTTGTGTTGTTGGAGGGGGAATCTTTTCTGCCGCAATTGGGGCTGGCCCGGGGTCGGCATATTCCGGCCCGCACCGGGACGAGCAAGAGCGATCTGGTCTTGAGCATCCAGGCCGGGGAAGAGGGATGGGAATGCGAGTTTGAATACGACACGGACCTGTTCAGCGGGGAGGGTGTGGCCGCGATGTCGAGGCACCTGACGGAGCTGCTGCGCTCGATCGGGCAGCATCCTGAGCAGGCTGTCGGCGGACTGAACCTGCTGCCGGAGTCGGACCGGCATCAGATCCTTGTCGAGTGGAACCGGACGGAGCGGGAGTATCCGCGGGACAAGTGCGTGCATCAGTTGTTTGAGGAGCAGGTGGAGAGGACCCCCGAGGCGGTGGCTGTGGAGTTTGCGGAGCGGTCGCTGACCTACCGCGAACTTGACGCGCAGGCCGGGCGGCTTGCCGCGCACCTGCGCTCGCTGGGGGTGGGCCCGGACGCGCTGGTGGGCCTCTGCGTGGAGCGCTCGCTGGAAATGACGGTGGCGCTGCTGGGCATCCTCAAGGCGGGCGGCGCCTATTGTTCCTTGGATGAGACCCTGCCGGACGAACGGCTGGGCTGGATACTGGCCGATGCGCGCCCGGTTCTGCTGCTCGCGCGGGGCCGGTTGCTGCCGCGTCTGGCCAATCTGGCCGGTTCAATCCCGGTGAACCCGCCCGTCGTGGCCGGCATTGAGGATCTATTGTCGGCACCGTCAGGCGGCCCCTGTTTTGGTGATCCGCGGCCGCGGCCGCTCAGTCCGGTTTACGTGAGCTACACGTCCGGATCGACCGGCCACCCCAAGGGCGTGGTGGTGCCGCATCGCGGAGTCGTGCGCTTGGTCAAGGGGGTTGATTATGCTTCGTTCAGCGCGGCGGAGACCTTTCTGCACCTGTCTCCGCTGTCGTTTGATGCGTCCACTTTTGAGATCTGGGGCCCGCTGCTCAACGGGGGACGACTGGTGCTGCTGCCGCCGGGGCAGCCCTCGCTGGTGGAGATTGGTACCGTCATCGGCCGGCGTGGAGTCACCACCTTGTGGCTTACGGCGGGCCTGTTTCATCTCATGGTGGATGAGCGCTTGGACGATCTGAAACCGTTGCGCCAGTTGTTGGCTGGAGGGGATGTGCTCTCGCCCGGGCATGTCAGCCGGGCGCGCCGGGGGCTGCCGGGCTGCCGGATCATCAACGGCTACGGTCCGACGGAGAACACCACCTTCACCTGTTGCCACACCGTGACGGAGGAAAACGCATCGGGTGCGGGCGTGCCGGTGGGGCGTCCGGTTTCAAACACGCAAGTGTATGTGCTGGACCCGTTTCTACGCCCGGTTCCAGCGGGTGTGCCCGGCGAGCTGTACGCCGGAGGCGACGGTCTGGCGCTCGGCTATTTGAACCGGCCGGAGCTGACGGCGGAGAAATTCATTCCCAGTCCCTTTGCGGCCGGCGCCCGGCTTTATCGGACTGGGGACATCGCCCGCTGGCGGGCCGACGGCAACATCGAATACCTCGGACGCGCCGATCATCAGGTGAAAATCCGCGGCTACCGCATTGAGCTGGGGGAGATTGAGTCTGTTCTGGGGGGGTATCCCGGCATTTCCGCCTGTGGTGTGCTGGCCCGGGATCAAGGCGGCGGGGACAAGGTCCTGACCGCCTTCGTGGTGGTCCGGAAGCCCGGCGGGCTGGATGCGGAAACGCTGCGGGAATGGCTGGGCGCAAAGCTGCCGGACTACATGGTGCCGGCGCGGTTCTTTTCGGTGGCGGCGCTGCCGCTCACGCCCAATGGCAAGGTGGACCGCAAGGCCCTGGAAAAAACCGACGCAGTGGAGCTGGTCTCGGGGACGGACTACCTCGCGCCGCGCAGCCAAATTGAACGGGACTTGGTGGAGATATGGAAGGGGGTGTTGGGCCGCGAGAAGGTGGGCGTGCGGGACAATTTTTTTCATCTGGGCGGCCACTCGCTGACGGCGGTGCGGTTGACCGGGCAAGTTGAGAAGGTATTCGGATGCAAGTTGCCCATAGCGTCTTTGTTCCAGTCGCCCACTATTGAAGCGCTGGCGCGGCGGCTGGGGGAGAAGGACTGGAAGTCGCCCTGGAGTTCGCTGGTTGCTCTCCAACCGCTGGGTTCAAAACCGCCCTTGTTTTTCGTTCATGGTGTCCGCGGTGAAGTGTATCGCTATTTGGACTTGATCAAACATTTGCCGGCGGACCAGCCCTGTTACGGTATCCAAGCAGTCGGGTTGGACGATAAATCCGCTCGCCACAGGACGGTTGAAGAAATGGCGGCCCACTACGTTGGGGAAATTCTTCAATTGCAACCGGAGGGTGCTTATTATCTGGCCGGCTATTCAATGGGAGGGTTGGTGGCTTATGAGATGGCGCGGCAACTTCAGCGTCAAGGCCGGCGCGTTTTGTTTTTGGGCCTCTTGGACAGTGGACCCGCAGGCAAGGTTCCGGTTTTTTTCTACGGATTACAGATGGCTTTTTATCTTCCCCGCCGCTGCTGGTTTCATCTGCGAAGATGGTTCGGACTGCCCGTGGCGGAGCGTTTTGATTACTTGCGCCGGCGCTGGCGCTCACTTCTAATTCTGATCACCCGCAACTGGTCAAATCCTCCGGCAGTGGCGGCTGCGCCGGAGAAAAAACTGCAAGGTCCTGAGGTTCCGGCTGGTTTTATCGATTACTACCACATGGTGGCCTCAGCCTATCAGCTCCAGCCCTATCCCGGAGCCGTCGATGTTTTTGTTAGTGACCAATACGCTCCCGGCTGGAAAACGTACTGGAAACATCTGGCCCGCGGTGGAGCCGCCTTCCATCGGATTCCGGGCCAGCATTTTGAGATATTCAACCCTGACAATGTGGTTGTGTTTGCTCAATTATTCAGGTCCTCGCTTCATCGGGCTCAAGCGAAGGAACAGGATTCCGTGTAACCGCTCCGACGATGAGAGGAGGTTGCGCGTTTGCGATTATCCGCGTCCGGTCGGATCTGTCTAACCTTCGCAAACTGAATCCAGACTGGGAGTTGCAATCGGGACAATCGGGAAAGAAAGGCTCTTAACAAGGCAGTCATTAACCCCATGGATGAAGCGCTTCGGTCCGGACTATTCCATTCACGCTATCTCTGCGAGCGCGGTTCTCAGTTCGTTGCAACTCCGATTTTAAAGGAGGATTTCAGGAAACCGACCAGCTGAGGATGGCTTTTTGGACATGAAGCCGGTTTTCTGCCTCCTCGAATATTGTTCCGGCATGGGCTTCCAGAGTTGGCTCGTCAATTTCCTTGCCGCGGTAGGCCGGCAGACAGTGCATCACCAGCGCGTCGGGTCGTGCCAGATCAACCAGTTCTTGGTTGATCTGGTAGCCCGTCAGGGTATCGATGCGATCTTTGGCTTCGGCTTCCTTGCCCATGGAAATCCACACATCCGTATAGAGCAGGTCGGCCCCTTGGGCGGCGTCTTGAATGTTGGACGTCACGGAGATGCGGCCGCCGGCGCGGCGGAGGATTTGTTGCGGGGGTTGAAAGGGGGAGGGCGAGGCGATGCGCAGTTCGAATCCGAACTTGGCCGCCGCAAAGATCCAGGAATTGGCCACATTGCAGGCGCCGTCACCGATGAACGCCACGGTTCTGCCTCGAATGGATCCGCGTTTTTCTTGGAACGTGAAAATATCGGCCAGGATTTGGCAGGGATGCTCGTCGTCGGTCAGCGCGTTGATGGTTGGGAGACCGGAGTAGGCGGCGAATTCCTCCACATCCTGCTGGGCAAAGGTGCGGATGACCGCGCCGTGAAGCATCCGGCCCATGACCCGGGCGGTGTCCTTGATAGGCTCGCCGCGGCCTAGTTGGATATCGTTGGAGCTGAGAAACATCACTTGGCCGCCGAGTTCCCGGATGCCGACCTCGAAGGAGATGCGGGTGCGGGTGGACTGCTTTGAGAAGAGCAGCGCCCATGTGTGCCCGGCCAGCGGCTGCGAGGTGTGGCGACCCCGTTGCGCCTTGAGCGTGGTTGTCGCCGACAGAATACCTTCCATGTCCGCCAAGGACAGGGTCTCGAGTTTCAGCAAGCTTTTCATTTTGCGGAAATGTCGAGACTCGCAGGTGGGCGGACGATTATCCAGCCAATTTCGCGGCCACGGATTCAATCAGGTCCAATCCTTCGCCGGCGTCGATCCGTGGCAGGTTCAGGGCCGGCAAGAGGCGGACAATATTTGTGCCGGCAGGGATAGTGAGTAGTCCGGCTTCATGCAGCCGGTTCACAAAGCGGATTGAAACAGGCTTGGCAGAATCCCCGGGCAAGGAGGGTATATTCTCCGCCAGTTCCATGCCCAGCATCAATCCCAGTCCGCGCGCGCCGCGGAGGATGGCGGGATATTTTTGTGCCAGAGCCTCAATACCGCGTTGCAAAACTTCGCCGGTCTGGCGGGCGTGGTCGGCGAGGTTTTCCCTGCGGATGACTTCCAGGATTTTCAGGGCGACGGCGCAACCCAGCGGCGTGCCGCCGTAGGTTGTGCCGTGGGTGCCGGCGCCCAGCAGGTCCGCATAGGGTGAACGCACCCAGAAAGCCCCAATGGGGAAACCGCCTCCGAGAGATTTGGCCATGGAGATGGCGTCGGGCAGGAAGTTTTCCCCACCCGGGACGCCTTCGAGGATTCGTTGGTAGCTTTGAAACCGGCCCGTCCGGAAGTGGCCGCACTGCACGGAGTCCATAAGCAGCAGCAGTTGTTTCTCGTCGCACAACCGGCGCAGAGCCAGCAAATATTCCGCTGTGGCGGGCGTGACCCCACCCTCGCCTTGAATGCCCTCGATCAATACCGCGACCGTGGCGGGCGAAATGGCGTCGCGCATTGCTTGGGGATTGTTGAAGGGCACATGCCGGAAGCCTGGCGTCATTGGTTCAAACCCCTTTTTCACCTTGTCTTGGCCGGTGGCGGCGATGCCGGCAAGGGTGCGGCCGTGAAAGGAGTTGAGCGTGGTGAGTATTTCAAACCGGCCTTGGTCATGGCCGTATTTGCGCGCCAGTTTGTAAAGGCCTTCGTTTGCCTCGGCGCCACTGTTGCAGAAAAAAACCTTTCCGGGTGCGATCAGGTTTGACAGGGCCTCAGCCAAGCGGCCCTGGGGCTCGTGGTAGTAGAGGTTGGAGACATGTACCAGCTTGCGGGATTGCTCAATGAGAGCCTCGGTGATGGCCGGATGGGCATGGCCGAGGGAGTTGACGGCGATGCCGCCACCCAGGTCCAGATAGCGATTGCCGGCGACGTCGAAAACATGGCTGCCCGATCCGTGGGTGAAGGCCAGATCAAACCGGCCGTAACTGGGGACGACGTGCTGGTGGAACAGTCCGCGAATGGCTTCAAACGGGCTGCCGGCGGCGGGGCTGGTGATGGGTTCGCTCATAAAACAATGGTTTTGACGGCACAGGGATTTAAAGGAGACAAATATAAACCGGCATTCAAGGGACAACCTCTGTTCCAACGCCCTTGTCGGTGAAGATTTCCAGCATGACAGAATGCGCCACGCGGCCGTCCACCAAGGACACCTGCTCCACCCCGGCCCGGATCGCCGCCACCGCGCTGTCCACCTTGGGTATCATGCCCTTGTCCACGATTCCGGCAGCCTTAAGCCCCGGAACCTCACCGATTCGCAAATGGGTGATGAGCGTGGCGGGGTCCTTTGGATCGCGCATCAGGCCCGGGACGTCGGACATGAAGACGAGCCGTCGCGCGTTCAAGGCAATGGCAGCCATCGCCGCTGCGACGTCGGCATTGCAGTTGTAGATTTTCCCGTCCTCGCCTCGCGCCGTTGGACTGATCACCGGGGTGAATCCGCACCAGATGGATTCCTTGAGTGGCGCGACATTAACCTCGATCACTTCGCCCACGTAGCCGATGTCCAGCTTGCGGCCGGGATGCTCCTTGTCATCGAGCCAGAGTTTGCGGCATTTGAAAATGTCCGGACCGGCAAAGCCCACCGCCCTGCCGCCCAAGGCGTTGATGGTCCGGACCACCTCCGGGTTGATTTCGCGGGAGAGGACATCATCGACAATTTGGGCTGTGGCCTCGTCGGTGACGCGCTGACCCTGAATGAAATCGGCTTTGAGCCCCGCCTTTTCCATGGCGCGGGTGATGGCCTTGCCGCCGCCGTGGACGACGACCGGGTTGATCTCCACGGCTTCCAGGAAGACGATGTCCCGGGCCACGCCCTGACGCAGTGCGGGATCGGGGGAGTCCATGAACGATCCCCCGTATTTCACGACGAAGGTGGCGCCGCTGAATTTCTGGATGTAGGGGAGCGCTTCAAGCAGCGTGCCCGCTTTGGCAATCAGGTCTTGCATGGCATCAAATAGTTGTCCGCGGTGATTCAACAGGGAATGCGGACGGAATTCAAACCGGAACATTCAACCAGGCTTGGGCAGGGAAGCGGAACGGACGGTCCGCCAAGGCGGGCCGGCGCTCCGATTTTCCGGGGCCTTGGGGCGTAAGGGGATTCACCGGGGAGGCTGCAAAAAGTCTGGTGAGGCCGATGGTATCTTTATAACATGCGCCCCAAGAAATGCATATTGTTTTTGTCACCGGCGCGGCGGGCTTTATCGGCAGCACTTTGGTTGACCGCCTTTTACTCGACGGCAAGCAGGTTGTTGGATGGGATAATTTTTCCACCGGCCAGCGACGGTTTCTTGAGAGTGCCCTGAGGCACCCCGGCTTCAAGCTCGTGGAAGGTGACAATCTGGATTCAACCGCGCTGACAAAAGCCATGGCCGGGTGTGACACGGTGTTTCACCTCGCCGCCAATGCCGACGTCCGCTTCGGGCTGGAACATCCGGCCAAGGATCTCCAGCAAAACACCATCGCCACCTTCAACGTGCTTGAAGCCATGCGCGCCAACGGCATCCGGCGCATCGCTTTCAGCTCCACCGGGAGCGTCTATGGCGAGGCGGAAAAAATCCCGACGCCCGAAGATGCGCCGTTTCCGGTGCAGACCTCGCTCTATGCGGCCTCCAAAATCTCCGGCGAGGGGATGATTTCCTCCTATTGTGAAGGGTTCAAGTTTGAGGGTTATATTTTCCGTTTTGTCTCCATCCTCGGCGAGCGCTACACGCACGGCCATGTCTTTGATTTTTACCGTCAGCTTCTCGAACATCCCGGGCAGTTGAAGGTGCTGGGCGACGGTTCCCAGCGGAAGAGCTATCTCTATGTTCAGGATTGTCTCAGCGCCATGCTCCATGTGATGAATCAGGGCACGGCCAAAAAGGCCCGGCACGGCGTGGAAATCTACAACCTCGGCGCCGACGAATATGTGCAGGTGAACAACTCGATCGGATTCATCTGCGGTGCGCTGGGCCTGGAACCCCGGCTCGAATACACCGGCGGCCAGCGGGGATGGGTCGGCGACAACCCGTTCATTTTTCTGCAGACCGCGAAGATTCGCGCCACCGGATGGCAGCCGACGCTCACGATTGAACAGGGGATTGGCCGCACCCTGCAATGGTTGCAGCAGAACCAGTGGGTCTACGAAACCCGGCACTGACCGCCGAAATCAGGCCCGGAAAAATCCGAATGACGAAAAACAGGTTCTGCCGCATCGGCTTTGCAGCATCAGCTTTTTAACCGTTCCCATGAACATTTGCGTCCTTGGTCTCTGGCATTTGGGCAGCGTCACCGCGGCGTGCAGCGCCAGATGGTTTAACGTCGTCGGTCTGGATTTCGAGCCGGGAACGGTTGGTAACCTTGGGGCCGGCCGTGCCCCGCTGCTGGAACCCGGGCTCAACGAACTCCTGGCAGCCGGACTGGCGTCGGGAAAACTTTCTTTCACGACTGATCCGCAAGCCGCCTGCTCCCAAGCCGATGTTCTGTGGCTGACCTGCGACACCCCGGTCAATGAATCCGATGAATCCGATGTGGGGAGCGTGACGGCCAAGCTACGACGGGCGCTGCCGCATCTCCCGGCCGGCGCGCTGGTTCTCATTTCCGCCCAGTTGCCGGTGGGGACATGCGCCGCGCTGGAGGCGGAGTTTCCCGGGTTCCATTTCGCCTGCTACCCGGAGAACCTCCGGCTGGGCAAGGCCCTGGACTCTTTTGAAAAGGCCGAACGGATTGTCGTCGGCCTCCGTTCCGATGCCAAACGGGCCCTGCTGGAGCAGCTTCTCTCCCCTTTCACGCCGCAGATTGTGTTTATGCGCACCGAGTCGGCCGAGATGGTGAAGCATGCGCTCAACTCGTTTCTGGCACTTTCAATAACCTTCATCAACGAAGTGGCCCGGCTTTGCGAGCATACCGGCGCCGATGCCAAGGAAGTAGCGTTCGGGCTCAAGACGGAGGCGCGTATCGGGTCCAAGGCTTATCTGGGGCCTGGCGGACCATTCGCCGGCGGCACGCTGGCCCGCGACGTGGTCACCCTCACCCAATTGGCCCGAGTCACGGGCGAGACCATTTCTGTCATCCCGGCCATCAAACAGAGCAACGATCTGCATCGGGGCTGGGTTTTCCGCCGTTTGGAGGCGAGGCTGGGTGGTTTGCGGGGCCGGAAAATCGCCGTGCTCGGGCTGACATACACCACGAACACGGACACGCTGCGGCGTAGTGCCGCAGTGGAACTCTGTTTCAAGCTGCTGCAAGCCGGCGCGCAGGTGACCGCCTTCGATCCGGCAGTCAGGACACTTCCGCCCGAATTGCATGCCGTCTCGCTCTGTCCTGATTTGGCGGCGGCGGTTCGGGGCGTTGAGGCCGTGGCAGTCTGCACCGAGTGGCCCCAGTTCCGGCAGGCTGACTGGACGGCCCTCGCGGCAACCCTGCGCGGGCGGGTTTTCGTGGACGCGAACTGTTTTTTGGAAAGGGAATTAAAAGGAATCTCCGGCGTGGAGCATTTGTCTGTCGGCCGCGCATGACATGAACCAACCGGGATTTCAAACTTTTTTCCAAGTGAAAGAGGGTTCATCTTCGGGGATCAATCCCAGAAAGCCGTGTTTATGAAGCTGGAAAACACCAACGCCCTGATCACCGGCGGCAGCCAAGGGCTCGGCAAGGCCATCGCAACCCAGTTTCTGGGGGAAGGTGCCAACGTTGTTCTTTGCGCCCGCAGCGAGGCGGAACTCTTTGCCACCCGTTCCGGACTGGCGTCGCAATTTCCCGACCGTAAAATCCTGGCGCGGACCTGCGACGTGGCCAATGAAGCCCAGGTGAACGAGCTTGCCGCCTTCGCCCTGAGCGAGTTGGGCTCGATTCAGGCGCTCGTTCTCAATGCCGGTGTTTACGGGCCCATGGGGCCGACGGAAAGCGTCGCACTCGACGAGTGGCGCCGCGCCATGGACATCAATCTGTTCGGGGTGCTGTTGCCCTGCCGTGCGCTGATTCCGCATTTCAAGAGCGCCGGACGCGGCAAGATTGTAGTTCTCAGCGGCGGCGGCGCAACCAATCCCCTCCCCAACATCAGCGCCTACGCTGCCTCGAA
Source organism: uncultured Verrucomicrobiota bacterium (assembly GCA_903873415.1). Lineage (GTDB taxonomy): Bacteria > Verrucomicrobiota > Verrucomicrobiia > Limisphaerales > CAIQOK01 > CAIQOK01. The sequence goes on from CAIQOK010000139.1 coordinate 42,908, forward strand.
GGCCGCCGTGGTTCGCCTGATGGAGACGCTGGCCGAGGAGTTGCGCGGCTTCAGGGTGGATGTGAACGCGATTGCCCCTGGTGCTTTGGCCACACGGCTGGTGGATGAAGTGTTGGCCGCCGGACCGGGTAAGGTGGGCGCCGCCTTTTTCGAGAAGAACAAGAGTTGGAAGGAGAAGGGGGCCGTGCCGTTGGAACTCGGCGCGGGACTGGCGGTTTACCTCGCCAGCAGCGAAAGCGACGGCATTACCGGCAAGCTTCTCAGCGCCCAGTGGGATCCCTGGAAGGATTTACAGCAACACCGCGAGGAGCTGGCCAGCTCCGATATTTACTGCCTGCGCCGCATCGTTCCGGAAGATCGCGGCAAGAAATGGAATTAATATGAACCCACGTGTGGCCCTCGTCGGATGCGGTTTGATTGGTCAAAAGCGGCTCAACCTCCTGCCCCCAGGCAGTGTCACTGTCGCCTGCGACACCCAGCCCGAGCGCGCCCGGAAAATCGCCGCGCAAAGCCCCGGCTGCAGCGTCACAGGTTCCTTTCAGGAGGCGGTCGCTTCCTCCGAGGTGGATGTGGTGATGATTGCCACGCTCAATTCCGCGCTGGCACCGGTGGCCCTGGCGGCGGTGAAACACGGCAAACACGTTCTCGTCGAGAAGCCGGCCGCCATAAGTGTTGCCGAACTCGAAGAGTTGGAGGCGGCGGCCCGGTTGACCGGCGCATTGGTCCGCGTCGGTTATAACCACCGCTATCACCCGGCCTGCTTGAAGGCATTGGAACTCTTTCATGGCGGGGTGCTGGGCCCGATGATGTTTTTGCGCGGCCGCTACGGACAGGGGGGGCGACTCGGATACGAGAAGGAATGGCGCGCGGATCCTAAACTTTCCGGCGGTGGCGAGTTGATCGATCAGGGGGTGCATCTGATTGATCTGGCGGGGATTTTTCTGGGGGAGTTCACCAGGGTGGAAGGCCATGCGACGACCTATTTTTGGGATATGCCCGTGGACGACAACGCATTCCTGAGCCTGCGCAACGCTGCCGGTCACACGGCCTGGCTGCAGGTCAGTTGCAGCGAGTGGAAAAACATGTTCAGCCTGGAAATCTACGGACGCGACGCAAAACTGCACTGGGAAGGCTTGGGCGGGAGCTATGGCATCGAAAAGCTGACCTGCTACAGGATGCTCCCGCAAATGGGGCCGCCGGAAACGACCATCTGGGAATTCCCGCGCGGGGATGAATCATGGAAGTTGGAGATGGCTGAGTTTTTTGAGGACATCCGGCTCAAACGAACCCCGGTCCCGGGATTGCGCGAGGCCAAGGCAGCGCTGCAGGTGGTTGAGAAAATCTATGACCAAGGAGCCACCCCGGCGACCTGAGCCGGCTGGCCTTGCCATCGCTTTACAGTGATAATAGTCGCTGAAGGCTCGGCAGCTGAAACAACCGGTTGAGATCGGGTTTCAGGCCGTTTTTTCAGACAAGGTGACGAGGCTCAAACCTAAAATTTGGCTTAACCAAACTCATAGCAGCCGACGTGAGGCGGTTCTGACTAATCTCTAATTTTTCAGGTTGAGCCTTGCCGCCTCGGCTGCTCAGGAGTCCACGCCGAATAGAATTTACTTCTGCCGCGCTTTCGACACCTTCCTTCTTACGACTTGCCAATGATATTCCCATGAACCTGCCCAACAAGCTGACCGCCTCGCGCTTCGTCATCACCGCGGCGTTTCTGCTCGTCCTGTTTGCGCAGATTCCTTGGAACGCCACCATCGCACTGGTCCTGTTCTGTCTGGCCGGCGTGACTGACTTCCTCGACGGCACCATTGCCCGCCGTCGCAATCTCATCACCAACTTCGGCATTCTTATGGACCCGCTGGCCGACAAGATCATGGTATGCTCGGCCTTCATCGCTTTCGTCGGCCTCCAATGGATGCCGGCATGGATGGTCGTAATCATTGTCGCCCGCGAGCTGTCCATCACCGGGCTTCGGCTGCTGGCCGCCTCCAAGCATGTTGTTCTCGCCGCCGAGCGCTTCGGTAAACACAAAACCATCTCCCAGATCACCGCCATCAACGCGATTTTTGTTTGGGTCATTGTCGGCCAGAATCAGTGGGGTAGTGCGGGGCAATTGATTTTCGGCTGGAATCTTTTCGGCAAACCCTGGGTGTGGTGGTTTATGGAAGGCGCCAAGTGGGTTGCAGTGACACTCACCTTCAGCTCGGGCTGGCTGTATCTCTGGAGAAACCGCGCCCTCTATCTGGACGACATGTGAACAAGCTCCTTCTCTGGATTTCACAGGGCTTTGGAATCGGACGCATCCCCTTCGCTCCGGGGACCTTCGGATCTTTGCTCGGATTGGGCTGGTTCGCACTGCTCCTGCTGACCGGCAGCTTCACCTTGTTTGCGCTGGGCACGCTCGCCGGACTGGCCGCCTCGGTCTGGTTATGTGGCGTGGGTGAACGGGTCCTGAAAGAGAGGGATCCCGGTTCGATCGTCCTCGATGAAATCACCGCCATTCCCCTTTGTTTTCTTGGATGGATCGGGGTTCATCTCTGGCAAGGCGGCGGTTGGCCCGGACCGGAATTCTTTTTCACAACACCCCGGCTGATGGGAACCTTGGGTGTGTTCGCCGCCTTTCGCTTCTTTGATATCGCCAAGCCCACACCCGTGCGTCAGAGCCAGTCGCTCCCTGGAGGATGGGGAGTAACGATCGACGACGCTCTGGCCGCGGTCTATGTGAATCTTGTCGTGCTTTCAATCCCGGGTGTCCGCACATGGTCGGGCCATTAAGCGCAGTGCCCTGCTGTAAAATTGCTCGCAGAAGCCCCCGGCGGTTGGCAGGTTGGTCGGCATGACTCGCGTCCAGTCCGAACACCTCTTTGCCGAAGCGTTGAAATACATTCCCGGTGGCGTCAACTCGCCGGTGCGCGCCTTCCGCGCCGTTGGCGGACAGCCCTTCTTCGTCAACCACGCGTCCGGCTGCCGGATCCGGGACGTGGACGGCAACGAACTGATCGACTATGTCCTGACCTGGGGGCCGGCCATTCTTGGCCACGCCCATCCGAAAATCATCGCAGCGGTCAAAGCCGCTGCCGATCACGGCACCAGCTTCGGCATCCCCAATCCGCTGGAGGTGACGATGGCCAAATTGATTTGCTCGCTTGTGCCCAGTGTGGAGAAAGTACGGCTGACCAGTTCCGGAACAGAGGCCTGCATGAGCGCCATCCGGCTGGCCCGGGGGTTTACCCGACGCGACAAGATCATCAAATTTGACGGTTGCTATCACGGCCATGCGGATTCGTTACTGGTGAAAGCGGGAAGCGGTGCATTGACCTTCGGGTATCCCGACAGCGCCGGGGTTCCGCCGGCGTTCACGCAGCACACCATCGTCCTGCCCTTCAACGATGCCGACGCCGTGCGCGCCGTCTTTGCCGCCAATCCCGGTCAAATCGCAGGTATCATTGTCGAGCCTGTGCCTGGCAATGCGGGGCTGTATCTTCCGCAGCCGGGTTATCTTGAATTTCTCAGCCGGATGACCCAAGAGGACGGGGCATTGCTGATTTTCGACGAGGTGATGACGGGGTTCCGACTGGCACCAGGCGGGGCACAGCAACGCTTTGGGATCAAGCCGGACTTGAGTTGTTTTGGCAAGGTGATCGGAGGAGGTCTCCCGGTGGGGGCGTTTGGCGGACGGGCAGAGATCATGGATCAGCTCGCGCCTCTGGGGCCGGTTTATCATGCAGGAACACTCAATGGCAATCCGCTGGCGCTGGCGGCCGGCCTGGCAGCCCTGAAAGAACTGGGAGTTTTTGACGGGGGCGGAAAGCAGCCAATGGACAATGCCTATGACCGCCTAGAGAAAACCGGAGCGCAATTGGAATCGGGAATGCGCGACGCCGCAAAGAGCGCCGGCATCCCGGTGCAATTCAACCGCTGCGGCTCCATGTTCTGCGCCTACTTCACCAGCGAGCCCGTGCACCATCTGACCGACGCGATGAAGAGCGACCGTGAACGGTTCAAGAGGTTCTTCCATGGAATGCTGGCCGAAGGAATCTATCTGGCCCCGTCCCAGTTTGAAGCCGGATTCATCTCAACGGCCCATAGCCAGTCGGATATCGAAAGCACCGTAAGCGCGGCGGCCAAGGTGCTTCGAACGCTCTGAGTTCCTCCGGAAAGCAGTCACCCGAATCGCCTCGTAACGACGGACAAGAAGCCTTACCGGAATAATCCCGGCTTCGACTTTAACCGCATGCCGAGAAGGCCTTTGCGGGGCTCCCTGCTGGTCTGGGGAGGGCTCAGCCCTTCACCAGACCGGCCCGCTTCAGGACGGCTTGAACATCGTATTCCGGCTTCCGTGCTTTCCGGCCGAGCAGGGCATTGGCTGCAGCATCTCCATCGAAGCGCTCCAGCGCGGCATTCCAAACCAGCTTGCGCTTGAGTTTCATCCCAAGCCATGCGGCGTAGCAGGCCTGCAGGCTGCGAGCCGATTGCTGGATGGGGGCGATGGGCTGGCGGTTTGCAGCGATACTTTCAAGCCAGTTCAAATGATGCTGTTTGCTCGGCATCCAGCGCGTTGCATTGCCGCCTAGCGGCGAGAGAATCTTTTCGTCGCTGGCGCGCAGGGCGCGATTGGCATCGGCCGGGGCATTGGGATCGCTGGCGGTGACTTTTGCTGAGCCGCGGGTGCAAAACACCCATCCCTCGCTGCCTTCAAAGCGCAGGCCGGTCTCAAACTCGTTGTCGAGAATGACACGGACGTTGTTGGGATACTGCATCTCGACGTGATAATCGCGGTGCACAGTCCAGGCATCGTCCTTCATGAATCCGGCACGGGCTTCAATGGCAGAGGGGCCACCCAACTCCTGCCCCATAGCCCATTGGGCGATATCGATGTGATGTGCGCCCCAGTTGGTGATCATTCCAAGACCGAAATCCTCGGTGGTGATCCATCCGGGACGACCGCTCAGGCTGTCCTGGGGATGCACGCGAAGCTCCATGTAAGGCTGCTGGGGAGCGGGACCCAGCCAGCGCTCGAAATCAAAGGTGGCTGGCACCGGTTGGGGTGCGGGGCGGTGGCCGCTGGGATTGTCCAGACCGACGCCGATTTTGATGGTATGAAGCGTTCCAATCCGACCGTTGCGCACGGCTTCGCTGGCGGCGCGAAAACTGCCCCACGGATTTTCCGAGCGCTGCTGCGAGCCGGTCTGAAGAATGATTCCTTTGGCTTCGACTGCGGTGCGCAGGGCGATAGCCCCAGCCACGTCATAGGTAACGGGCTTCTGCACGTAAATGTGCTTTCCCGCCAACGCCGCCTCCACCGCCAGCAGCGCATGCCAGTGGTCGGGAACGGTGATGACGACGGCATCAACATCCTTTCGCGCCAGCACCTCGCGATAGTCATGGTAGGTCTGCACATCGACACCCGACTCCCCCTGCTTCTGGTAATGTTCCACGGCAAGTTTCCTGCCCGCCGTCAGCCGGTTGGAATCGAGATCGCATACTGCCACAAGTCGACCCAGCGGGTGAGCCATGACATCCGACATGTCGCCCCGGCCCATGCGGCCGCAACCGATTTGGGCCACCTGGATGCGTTTGCCGGGAGTGGAGGCGCCAAACAATGAGGTCGCAGACATCAGATTCGGCAAGACCGCCAGACCGGCGCTGCCGCGGGTGACGGTTTTGAGAAAGCTCCGACGATTTTGGGGTTTCATGGCAATGAAATAAATGGATGCGGGTAATTAGTTGGTCTTTAACACGCGGATTTTAATATTCCTGAACGAAACCTCGTTTCCGTGTTCCTGCAGCAGGATGTGGCCATCCGTCCAGTGCGGGAATTCAGGGATGTTTTTGAACTTACTCTGGGCAAAAGCAGCCTGGAATTCAGGCGATGTGCGATCGTATTCCAGAATTTTCTCACCGTTAAGCCAGTGCTGCACACGGTCGCCCCGCACGATGATATGAGCGGTATTCCACTCGCCGATGGGGTTGGGCTTCTTGGTGGTCGCCGCAGGAAGTAAGTCATAGAGGGATCCCAAAGTGCGATTGCCGTCGCGGCCCAGTTTCGCGTCAGGATGCCGGAGGTCGTCGAGGATTTGAAATTCACAACCGATGGCAGATCCAACAGTCGCTTTAGCGCCGGTGGTCGTGACGGAGGATAGGCGGGGATGGACGAAATACTTGATCCCGCTATTGGCGCCGGGTGTGAGTTTGAAGTCCACCTTAAGTTCAAAGCGGGAATATTTCTTCAGCGTAACAATGTCGCCGCCGCGAGCCGCCTCCTCACCCCCATTCTCATGCACGGTCAGAATGCCGTCGTGAATCTTCCACCCTTTTTCAGGGAAGGTGTCCGCCTTGGCGCTGCGCCACCCTTCCGTGGTCCGTCCGTCCCAAAGCAACTCCCAGCCAGCCCGTTTTTCATCAGCCGTGAGAGTGTTCCGCGGTGCGGCGGCCTGACTCTCCGATGTTTTAATGCGGATATTGCGGAACCGGACCTTCAGCCCTGTCCGGGCGGCATCATCGCCCACGCGATGAACCTGCAAGGCGATCAATCCCATGGGCGTAAGGCTATCGGTGATTTCTGCGCGGCTTTCCCCATTGAGCCAGGTTTTGATGGAGGATCCAGCAGCCACAATCCGCAGATGATTCCAGTCTCCAGGCCTGCTGACCTTGCGGCCCTGCTCGCTGAAAGCCAATCCCTGGGATCCTTTTTCGCCATCAATCGGATAAAGCCATCCGCGCCGCCCCTCGTCGTAGATACCTCCGGTCCACATCCGACCCCGCTCGGTATCCATGTCGATTTCACACTGATAGCCATGGACGCGATCCGGTCGGACGGTGATGGTCTTGCCGTTTAAATGAAGCGTGCGGCTGTCCGGGAAAACCTCGCTGCGGATCTGCACGCCGGAGTTGAGCCGGGCATCACACTGATAGTCCAGTTCCAGCTCAAAGTCGCCAAAGCTGCGGGTGGTGCAGAGAAAACTGTTGTTGGTTCCCCTGACGGTTTCACCGGTCAGAATGCCGTCGGCAACGGAATATTTAGCCTTCCCGGTATGCTGCACCCACCCCTCCAGGTTCTTTCCATTGAACAACTCCTGCCAGCCGTCCTGCGCCTGCAGTTGCGGGGCAACAAGTCCCAAGCCGAGCAGCAGTGAGAAAACCAGGCGGGGGAGCTTGAATTGATTCATAGATTGATTTGATTATTCAGGCGTTTGGAAAACGGTGCAAGACTTTTACCTGCTTTCACCCGCAATCAACACCTCATGCCCCATTCCTGTCGGTCCTTTTCACTTGGCCCCCTTGAGCAACTGCTGCTTGATGTTGTCAGGGAGACTGACTTTTCCAAGCCAAGCCTCTGCTGCGGCGTGGTCGGTCTGGAGCCACTGCCGGGCGAGATTTTCCAGCGAGTTCTGCCGCGCTAGTGGATCGGTCAACGCCTCAGCCCAGGGAGCAGCCATTCCGGGATTCTGCCAGACGAGCTGGTTGACATAACTCTGAACCGCCCTCTGCTTGGCACTGTCTTCCGGCAAGGTCCCCAACCACTGCCCCGCCCCGGCCGCATCACTCTGACTCCAACCCGAAACCACATTCTGCAGAGCTGCGTCGCGAGTCGAGCCTGACGGGAAGGTGGACACCCACTTGGCGGCCGACTGCGGATCCGCATAGGCCCACTGCGAAACGACCTGTCCCACTGAGCGATTCTGCGTGTCGCCGGGCGGGAGTGATGAAGCGAAAGAGGCGGCTTCCTGGGGCGAACTTTGAGAGAGACCGGAGACCACACCGGAAATAAAAGCGTCCCGGGCTCCCCCCTCGGGCAGCTTCTGGACATAGCCCACCGCAGCCGAAGAATCATTCTGTGCGAGAGCAGCGGCCGCACTGGTCAAGAAACTGTTCTGCAACCTGCCGGGTTGCAGGGTCCGGGTGGCGTAATCCAACGCAGCCTGCGGATCGTTCTTTGCCCACTCCGAGCTGATGTTGCCCATGGCGTTCTGCTTGGCTCCCCCTTCCGGCAACTGCTGAACCCAATCCAGCGCGCCCGATATATCCGACTGCGACAACACGTCGCTGATATGGCCGATCAGGTTGTCGCGTTCCTGACCGGGCGGGAGCGTATTGGCAAACTGCGCCGCGGCCTTGGGATCATTTTGGGCCAACTGCCAGCCCAGGCTGCGCAAGGCATTCTGCTTTGCCGGTCCCTGCGGCAAGGTCTGAAGCCAATCGATCGCTGATTGCGGATCAGAATTATTGCCAAAGCCATTGGCGATCTGGCTGATCGGATTCATTTGTGCATTCCCCGGCGGGAGCATCAAGGCCAGCGAGGCGGCCAGCTTAGGATCCTGATAAGCCAACGAACCAATTGCATTTTGAAGGATGTGGTTGCGCTCCTGACCGGCCGGCATACTCTGAACAAAGTTGATTGCCTGTTGGGAATCCTGCTCGATCCATTGCTGGATAATACTCCCCAGAAGGTTGGCCTTAGAGCCTGTCTGAAAAAGAGAGGCGGGCGTTTTCGGCGAGTATAAAACCGAAATAAAAACAAAAAACGCTTGATTTCACTGTCCGGTTTTTGGGCTTTCATTCGCGGCAGCGCTTTTCAGGCGATGAAAATCGCCTTTTATGACACGAACCTCACCGATGCCCAATGG